>JABFRF010000034.1 GCA_013141315.1 Gallionella sp.
TCACTTATTTTTACCCCAATACTTTTGCACAAAATTCTATCTATCCCCAGCAGATTTGCCCAATTCACTCCTCTGGTGCGGTAGCCAGTCTCACCTGCACTTGCGATAACACCTTCGCCCCCGATGCCGCGGGTACAAAGTGTGTTTGCCCAACAGGCACTCAACTGAATGCAATTGGGTCGATGTGTGTTGAGCAATTCAGCCTCACGCTCAATGCCCCGCCGGGCGACCTCGAACCGACCAGCATCACAGCAGGCAACCCCAACTCAACCAAAGCCATGTCAGTATTTGTAAAGAGCGAAAAAACTGGACTACCCAAGGGTGGTGCAGTAGTTCGCGTTGTACTAAGTGCAACGCCCGCCGCACCTTTGGCAACTTTAACAGGCTGCGCTGTGGTGAATACCGTTGTTGGCGGATATGACTGCACGACCTCGGCAACCGGGTATGCCAACTTCAAATTCGTTGCGCCGCCTGTGCCAGGAAGTCACACCATCACTGCCGCGTGCACGACCCCGTTGTGTGTCAACACCCAATCGGCGAGCATCAACGTGGTCTGCCCAACAGGTATGAAGCCCAACGCGGCGGGGACAGCTTGCGTAGAGCAATTAACTATTGCCTTGTTTGGTCTAGGCGGAGAAGTGATGCCCAGCGCAACGCGAGCGGCTTATGCGCAAGTAACCAAGAGCAGCGATGGTTCACTCAAGAGCGGTGCGCAGGTTGCGCTATCACTCACGGTTGTCCCGGACAGTGGCAGCCCAACCGACCCCTCGAATGTTGGGCGTTTATTACCGAGTAGCGGATTGACGGCGGCGAATGGTAGGCTGCCCTTTGTGTTTACCGCACCATCGGCGGGCGGCTTGCATACCATCACTGCCACGTGCACTAATTGCACCAACGTGGCGACAGATACAATCAAAGTGACGGGATGCCCTGTGGGTGACTTGACGGATATACCAATACTCTCGGCACTTGCAGCGGAAACGCTTGAGCAGACACGGTTGACCCAGAGCCTTGAAGGTGGCATGGATGGTTACAGCTTGCTTTCTTCAGCCACTCAAACGGCAGAACAATGTCTTGCGGACAAAATCAACGCTACCCCCGTGCCGGGCTACAAAGTAACTTCAACCGTGCGCACGGTGGCATATCAACGGCATCTGCGGAATGTGTGGGACAAATTTGTGGAGTTAAAAAGCAAAGTCGCAAGCGATCCATCTATCCAGCAAAGCTGTCAAATGTTAATCACCAAAGTAGAAGGTGAGATCGGATTCCGATTAACTCAAGATCCTGCGAATGCAGATTGCAATGCTGCTCTAGGTCGGGCGCATTGTGTTCGCCATGAGCCTGCCGGAGCCAACCCCAGACACACCCAGAATATCGCATTTGATATTCCACTTGCTACAGTGGATGGTTACCGAAATTGGCTAGGTCAGCAAGCACCGCCCAGTACAGTAGCGCAGCAAGCAAGTACCTGCGGTCTTACTTGGGGTGCCTCATTCGGCGATCCAATCCATTTCTTACTGTTGCAATAAATGTCCAAAGGTGACCTTATGAAAACCAGCCACATTAAATCCATGCTCTTTATGCTTTCTTGCCTGATCGGCTGCATGTCCTTTAACCTTGCGCAAGCTGCGACACAACCGCCAATCACAGTGCAGTCTTATGCCAAGCACGTGGGCAGTAATACCGTTTACACCTATCAGGTGACTAACCACGGACCAAATCGCCTAGTTGCGTTCAGCATCGGCTGCTTTTGCCAAAATGCGGATGAACCCCCGTTAACCGACATAGAGCCAGAACTGGTTATTTATCCGATAAATTATGATGTTAATGTCAACGAAGGATATGGGGGTACGTCAGCAAGCAGCTATTCTGCGCCGCTAGGTTGGGAGGGTCATGTAGAACACTATGAAGATATTGGCTATATCAGTTTTGGGTTTAACAGTGAATGGGGTTCTGGTATTTCGCTTTTGCCTGGCAACACAGAGACTTTTAGTATCACCACATCCACAAAAGATGATAGTGGACTTAGAACGATAAGCTTATATACATCTGGCGGAGCGGGAAGCGAAGAGTTTTTCTATGACAAGAATAGACGCGGCTATCTGAACGGACACTACAGCTACCGCGAGAATGATGCCGCTGGAAAATACAGAGTGTACTCATACCCGATGCAACGTATGGATCAGACTGCGCCGGTGATTTCAGTGACCCTCACTCCCACTACGCTTTCGCCGCCTAACGGCAATCTCATCCCCATCACTGCCGCCATTACCGTGACGGATGACTACGACCCCGAACCTGAGATTAAACTCGAATCTATCACCGCCACGGAAACGCTAGATGCGACCGATATTCAAAATGCCCAACTCGGCAGCGATGACCGTGATTTCAGTTTAGCCGCCAAGCGCACAAGCAATAATCTGGCTGGACGTATTTACACGGTAACGTATTCCGCTACCGATGCGTCGGGCAATAAAGCTACGGCGACCGCAACGGTAACCGTTTTCTGATATTTTTGTGTCGAATAATTAAGAAGTGAAAAGCGCGCCGCAAGGCGCGTTTTTTCGGCAGGTGTTTGCTCGGTAGCCCACTGCGGCGGATTTATTTACCCGCTTCACGATGATGCGTATAATCCACGCTTTGCCGAGGTTGTTAATATGCGTATCATTCAAAAAGCACTCACCTTTGACGACGTTCTGCTCGTTCCCGCTTACTCCAATGTGTTGCCGCGTGATGTTTCGCTGCGCACTCAACTCACTCGCAATATCAGCTTAAACATTCCTGTGCTATCTGCTGCGATGGACACCGTGACTGAATCGCGCTTGGCGATTGCCTTGGCGCAAGAGGGCGGCATCGGCATCATTCACAAGAACATGTCTTCACAGGCGCAAGCGGCCAAGGTGGCCAAGGTAAAACGCTTTGAAAGTGGCGTGGTAAAAGACCCGATCACTATTACCCCTGAAATGACTGTACGTCATGTATTGAGCCTGACTCGTCAGCATAAGATATCGGGCTTGCCCGTCGTGCAAGGAAAATTATTAGTTGGTATTGTCACCAATCGCGATTTGCGCTTTGAGAACAATCTCGATCAGCCGATACAAAACATCATGACGCCACGAGTGCGTTTGATTACGGTTAAGGAAAATGCCAGCTTGGAAGAGGCGCGTAGCCTGATGCACAAACATCGTATCGAGCGTGTCCTCGTTGTGAATGAAGCATTTGAATTATGTGGCTTGATGACGGTTAAAGATATTCTCAAGTCCAGTGAACATCCGCTCGCTTCTAAGGACATGCTGGGTCGTTTGCGTGTTGGTGCAGCAGTGGGTGTAGGTGAAGGCACGGAAGAACGCGTAACCCTGTTGGCTGAAGCAGGCGTGGATGTGATTGTGGTGGATACTGCACACGGCCATTCGCAAGGTGTGCTGGATCGGGTACGTTGGGTTAAAAATAATTTCCCTCAGGTTGAAGTCATCGGTGGCAACATCGCCACGGGGGACGCGGCACGGGCTTTGATGGATCATGGCGCAGACGGCGTGAAAGTCGGGATAGGACCAGGATCAATTTGCACCACGCGTATAGTCGCGGGGGTGGGCGTACCACAAATTGCAGCGATTCAAAATGTGGCGAAAGCTTTGCATGGTACAGGCGTACCGTTGATTGCCGATGGCGGTATTCGCTATTCAGGCGACATTGCTAAAGCGATTGCTTCCGGTGCGCATGCGGTGATGTTGGGCGGCTTGTTCGCCGGTACGGAGGAAGCGCCGGGCGAGATCGAGTTATTCCAGGGGCGCTCTTATAAATCGTATCGCGGCATGGGTAGCTTGGGTGCGATGCAACAAGGTTCAAGTGATCGTTATTTCCAGGATGGCGAAGCCAATCAGGACAAGTTAGTGCCAGAAGGCGTGGAGGGTCGTGTACCTTACAAGGGCAGCGTACTGGCGGTCGTGCATCAGCTGATGGGCGGTTTGCGTGCCAGCATGGGTTACTTGGGTTGTGCCGACATCGCCACCGTGCATGAAAAGGCGGAATTCGTTGAGATCACCTCATCAGGCATCCGTGAATCGCATGTGCATGACGTGCAGATCACCAAGGAAGCGCCAAACTACCATATCGATTAACTGAAGTCTGGCTGACGCAAGCGTCAGCCAACATCTCTATAAATTTATCTGCGGTTTGCTTGCGCCAGCCCATTCAATAAAATATGTCCCATAAAAAAATCCTCATCCTTGATTTTGGTTCGCAATATACCCAACTCATAGCGCGCCGTGTCCGTGAAACCCATGTGTATTGCGAGCTGCACCCTTGTGATGTTACGGATGATTTCATTCGTGCTTACAATCCGGCCGGTATCATCTTGTCCGGCGGACCTAATTCGGTCACCGAAGGCGACACGCCTCGCGCACCGCAGATCGTGTTTGAGTTGGGCGTACCAGTTTTGGGCATTTGCTACGGCATGCAAACCATGGCGGCGCAGCTTGGTGGCGCGGTTGAAACGGGATTGGTGCGTGAATTCGGTTACGCCGAGATTCGTGCACAAGGTCACTCTGTTTTACTACGCGACATTCAAGATAGAGCCAATGAGCAAGGGCACGGTTTGATCGACGTGTGGATGAGCCACGGCGATAAAGTCACGAAGTTGCCAGCGGGTTTTTCTGTCATCGCCAGCAATGCCACCACACCGATTGCGGGAATGGCCGATGAAGTGCGGCATTTTTATGCGCTGCAATTCCATCCTGAAGTGACCCATACCAAGCAAGGCAAGGCGATGCTGGATCGTTTTGTGCATGATATTTGTGGTTGTGGACAAGACTGGAACATGCCGAATTACATCGATGAGGCGGTAGAGAAAATCCGCGCACAGGTTGGTAGTGATGAAGTGATCTTGGGTTTGTCGGGCGGTGTGGATTCTTCCGTCGCCGCAGTGTTGCTGCATCGCGCGATAGGCAAGCAACTCACTTGTGTGTTTGTAGACAATGGCTTGTTGCGTTTGAATGAAGGCGCGGAAGTGATGAAAACTTTTGCCGATCATCTAGGAGTTAAAGTCATCCACGTGGATGCCAGCGCGGAATTTTTGGGCTTTTTGGAGGGAGTCACTGACCCTGAGAAAAAACGCAAAATCATCGGACGTGAATTTGTTGAAGTATTCCAACGTGAAGCAAAAAAACTACCGCAAGCGAAATGGCTGGCTCAAGGCACAATCTATCCCGATGTGATTGAGTCGGGTGGTGGCAAAAACAAAAAAGCCCATAGCATTAAATCGCATCACAACGTGGGCGGATTGCCGGAAAGCCTGCACCTAAAATTACTTGAGCCATTACGTGAATTGTTCAAAGACGAAGTCCGTGAACTGGGTGTGGCAATGGGTTTGGATCACGACATGGTGTATCGCCATCCGTTCCCCGGGCCCGGCCTGGGGGTGCGTATCTTGGGCGAAGTGAAAAAGGAATACGCCGATTTGTTGCGCCGTGCCGATGCCATTTTCATGGAAGAATTGCGCGCCACGAAGGATGAAGACGGACTCTCTTGGTATGCAAAAACCTCGCAAGCATTCACCGTGTTTTTGCCGGTGAAGAGTGTGGGCGTGATGGGCGATGGCCGCACATACGAGTGGGTGGTGTCGCTGCGTGCCGTGCAAACACAAGATTTCATGACTGCACACTGGGCACACCTCCCGTATGAATTATTAGGCAAAGTTTCCAATCGCATCATCAACGAAGTGCGTGGTATCAATCGTGTGGTGTATGACATCTCCGGCAAACCGCCCGCGACCATTGAGTGGGAGTGA
>JABFRF010000168.1 GCA_013141315.1 Gallionella sp.
CGTGGCCAGTTGGTTGGCGTGTTTGGTGTTCTCGGCATTTTGCTTCACGGTGGCCGATAGCTCTTCCATCGTGGACGCGGTCTCTTGCAGGGTGGAGGCTTGTTCTTCGGTGCGCTGGGAAAGGTCGCCAATGCCCTCGGCGATTTGCTGTGCGCCAGTGGTGATGGTGACGGTATTGGTACGCACTTGACTCACGATACTGGCCAGACTGGCGGACATTTTGCCCATTCTAAATATCATGCTCTTGCTATCGTTTGCCTGAACTTGCACGGGGGTCGACAAATCCCCCTCGGTAATTTTCGCCATCACTTGTCCCGCGTATTTCAGCTCACCTCCGAGCTGATGCTTGACACTGCGGATGATCAAAATCGTGATTGCGATCACTACCAACGATGCCAGCACACCGCCGATAACGATAGCCCACAATGCCGAACTCGACTGGCTTAAGATATTGGCACTGGCTTGTTTGGCTGCAGACACCTGCTCTTCGCGAAACTTCGTCAGCTCGTTCAGTAACTTTTCACTGTCTTTATCGAAGCCTGAGATAGTGTCATTCCCTTTCATCAGCACATTGCCTGCGTCTATGCCTTGCGTTATATAAGCTTGGGCCATGGCTTTTCCGTTGGCGTAAAGCAGGTTGAAGCTAACTTCGATTTCCTCAACCTGCTTGAGCATTGCGCTATTATTTTCACTGCGGTAGAGCTGCTTGAATTTTTCAATGCCACGCTTAAAATTTTGCGCGGCAGCTTCAGCGTCTTGGTAACCCGCCGGGTCATGGGTGGCACTCACATCGGTCAAAAACTGTTGCACTTCGGAACGATTAAGATCCATATCGTCCACTGTCAGGACATAGGGCAAATTTTTCTCATCTATTTGCCTGATGTTTTCTTTGACGGTGGAAAACGACCAGCCAACTTGCAGCATGGAAATAGAAAATATCACGCCAACGACGATAAATCCCCATGTGATTTGGCCCACTATACCTATATTTTTGAACATGGAATTTCCCTCTAAATTGATTTGAATGCCTGTCGTTGCACCAACTTAAGCAACTCGCCCGCATCCAATATCATCGCCACACGACCGTCACCCATTATCGTCGCGCCCGACACGCCGGGTACTTTGCGATAATTGGTTTCCAAACTTTTGATAACAACTTGATGTTGCCCCATCAGCCCATCGACGAATAAGGCGATAGTTTTACCTTCTGCCTCCAGTAAGACCAAAATGCCTTCGCTTGGGTTGGTGATCGCCGTCTTGATATTGAAAATTTGATGCAGCGCAATCACCGGCACATATTCGCCACGCACATGAACCACCAGCCCCTGCCCGCTGATTTCTTTGATTTCGTTCGGTTTGGGTTGCAACGATTCGCTGATAAAACTCAGCGGCACGATGTAAATTTGTTCGCCGACCGCAACTGACAGCCCATCCAAAATCGCCAAAGTGAGGGGCAAGCGTATGGTGATAGTCGTGCCTTGTCCTTGCGCAGATTGAATATCCACGCGGCCGCCTATGCTTTCGATATTGCGCTTGACCACATCCATGCCCACCCCGCGCCCCGACACATCGGTGACCATGGTTGCGGTAGAAAACCCCGGTGCAAAAATGATTTGCCACACCTCGCTATCGCTCATGTCGTCGCTGACAGCCAAACCTTTTTCCTTGGCCTTAAACAAAATCCGCTCACGACTTAAACCCGCGCCATCATCCGCCACGACGATGACGATGCTGCCGCCCTGATGTGCCGCACGCAATGTGATGGTGCCTTGTGGATGCTTACCTTTGGCGAGGCGATCCTCGGGAAACTCAATACCGTGATCCAAGCTATTTCGCACTAAATGGGTGAGCGGATCGCTGATCTTCTCGATCAAACCTTTATCCAACTCGGTACTTTCACCGATAGTTTTAAGTTGCACCTGCTTGTCGAATTTTGTCGCAAAATCACGCACCAGTCGCGGGAAGCGGCTGAATATGATGTTGATGGGAATCATGCGCACCGACATGATGGATTCCTGCAGATCACGCGTGTTGCGCTCGAACTGTGCCAGACCATTGAGTACCCGCTCATGCTGTACGGGGTCTAACTTGGAAATCGTCTCTGCCATCATGGCTTGGGTAATCACCAGCTCGCCAACCAAGTTCACCAGCTTGTCGATCTTCGTCACGCTAACGCGAATGGAAGCATCAGCAGCCGCTTCGACAAAGGGCCTGTCTGTTGCCCGGCGTTGAATTTCAACATCCACAGGCTTGATAACAGGAATGGGGCGTTGCAGTTGCTCTTCCACTTCGCCGAAAAAACCATAGCCTTGCGCCGCTTCGACTGCAGCCTGAATCTCGTCTGGCTCAATGAAAAATCCGAATCCTTGCGCATTTTCACGGTCTGATTTGAGCGTTTCTTCTGCAATAAATAAGCCGTAGCCCTCGGCATTTTCTTTGCCTGCTTGAATCTCTTCGGGTGCAACAAAAAATCCATAAGGTTGCTCGATACCACCAACCAGTAGCTTGATATTTAACTGTGGCGGCTCCAGGAAATATGAAAAAATTTCGCGTAACGTCGCTTCTGATGCAGTCGTTATCAAGGTAAGCGCAACCTTAACCGAACTCACGGTCTGATTATGAACTGTGCCCTGCTTGGCAATTTCTGCAAGCAAATTTTCCAAGTGGGTTTTACTGGGGAAGGCTGTGGGCGTATTGGCAAACTGTATTTGATAAGTTTGCACCCCGGCCGGTTCGGGAACCTGCCCGGACTCATCCGACACGCCCGATACCGTAGAGGGTTCAACCTTGAATTGCGCAATCGGCAGGTGAGTCAGCCCGGTTAGGCGCTCCCGTATTTCGAGCGATGCACCTTCATCCACCACATCATTATTACGATGCGCATTCAGCAAGCTGCGCAGCACGTCGCCCGCTTTTAAAAAAGCATCCACCATCACCGCGGTGATTTGCAGCTCTTGCTTGCGAATGCGATCCAGCAAGGCTTCCAGCACATGCGTCACCTCGGTCATGTCATTAAAGCCAAAGGTGCTACTGCTGCCTTTTATGGAATGTGCCGAGCGGAAGATGCTATTGAGCTGGTCAAAATCGGGCCTGGCAAGATCGAGCGAAAGCAGTTGGCTTTCCATCGCTTCAAGATTTTCAGCAACTTCTTCGTAGAACACTTGATAAAACTGGCTCATGTCGATGGACATTGGCGCTTCCCCAGAAATGGTGATGAAAATTTCAGCCTGCTCGCACGACCAAAATTCAATTGGCTTACGCCGTTTTATCCAATCACTTTCTTGACCACTTCCAATAATTTGTGCGGGTCGAACGGCTTGACCAACCAACCGGTTGCGCCTGCCGCCTTACCTTGCGATTTCATCTCATCGCTCGACTCTGTGGTCAACATTAGGATCGGCGTGGTGGCAAATTGCGCCATACCACGCAGCGCTTTGGTTAACGCCAGCCCGTCCATGCGCGGCATATTTTGGTCGGTCAGGATCAGCGTCAGATCCTGCGCGTGAGCAGTGGCTTTTTCCAAACCCTCCTGCCCATCAGCGGCCTCAATGACAGTGTAACCCGCAGATTTAAGCGTAAACGCTACCATTTGACGGATGGAAGTTGAATCATCAACAGCTAAAATAGTTTTGGCCATTTTCTCGCTCGGTAATAAAGGTGACGGGTAAATATGTTTTAACTGAATATGCTTTTACCCCATAAACACACTCAATCTATACTGCAATTTGCCAACTAAAAAAGCTCTATGTCACCGCTGCTGGAATCTCTTTGCGCTACCGGATTCGCTTTGCGTTTATCTAACGACACTACATGTTTATCCAGCAATTGATTATATGCGGCGATACGCTCCAGATATTCATGGCTGTTTGGATTGTCTATTTGCTTGCTCATTTCATTGGCGACTTCTTGCAATGCTTGCATACGCATTCTGGCATGCTCGATCAATTGCGAGCTCATATCCTGAAACTGCAATGAAGAGATCACCACCAAGACATTTTGCTCAACCTTGCCGCTAGTTAAATTCAGCTCAACAGCATTCTGTGTGATCGCCTCATTGAATGCGGCAATATTGTCTATCATGCTATGTATATGGGTTTCAGACTGACGCACCGTAACCGGATCATTGGATGACAGGCCATCCAAAAAGCGCTCGGCAAGACGCAACGAGCCGGTGACATTATTCACCAACTCATGCACTTGCTTGCTGAATTTGTCGGTGTTGCCGGACAGATTGCGCACCTCGTCGGAGATGACAATAAAGTTGCCAACCAATTTAGTAATCGCATCGCTCAGGATAACTTGCGTATTGCCCAATTCCGTATTCGCCGACGAAAGCTGGTCAGATATCTCACTACCCAACTGGATGTGGAAAGCGTTACTCTCTTTAATAAAACTACTGCTAGGACTATTGCTCAGCGTGGCGCTTGTAAAAATCTCTTCCGCCTGCCGAGCACTGCGTTGCGTGAGTAAATAAACCCAGCACGCCACAATGGCCACCCATACCAGCATATCCGCCACGACCACTTCAAACGAAGAAAAATACGCCGCATGCAAGCCCAGTAAGACGGTAGTTATAACGCCGCCTGTAACAATAATTTGTGAGGAATTTTTCATGATTTTAAAAACTGCGATCCCGCGCCAACACTGCCAACCTTATAGCGTGACAATTTATCACGAACACGCTGTTCAGACTACGGCTTCTGCGGATTTTAAGTGCAGTGCTAGCTGCACATGCTTGAGCAATTCGATGTCGGTATAAGGCTTGGTCAAATAATAATCTACGCCTGCTTGCATCGCTTGATCGCGGTGCTTATCCATCGAGCGTGAGGTAATCATGATGATGGGCAAATGTCGTGTCGCTTCTTTCAATCGTAAATGCTGCGTCAACTCCAGACCATTCATATTAGGCATTTCCAAATCAGTGCAAACCAAGTGCGGTTCGAACGCATCGATTGCACGTATTGCTTCCATGCCATCTCCTGCTCCTTTCACTTCAAACGCTTCGTCTTGCAGCAGCTGCATCAAAGCCTTTCGCACGGAAAGTGAATCATCCACCACTAAGATACGCCGCGCTTGCAGACGTGCCGTGGCGGCCAGATCGGCAGCAGCAGCGTTGACTTCGAGCGGTGCAGCAAGTAATTCGGGCAGGTTCAGCAACGGTACGAGTGTGCCATCTCCTAAAATGGTTACACCGGAAACACCATGCACGCGCGACAAGTATCTACCCATGGTTTTCACCATCACGCTGCGACTTTCTATAATGCTTTCTACCAACACCGCCTTCGCGCCATCGGCGGTGCTAATCAACACTTTGGGCGACGCTACGCAACGCTCTACAGTTAAGGGCGCTGCCGGGTATCCTGTGAGCGGTGCCAAATCATAAAGCGGAAACGTTTCATCACGTATCGTAAATTGCCATTCACCATCGTCGGCTTGGTTGATTCCACCAAGCCATCCCGGAAACGCTTCTTTAATGTAGTGAATAGGAATGGCGAAACGCTGCTGCCCTGCCTCTACTAATAAGGTATGTTGCGTGACTAACGAAGCTTGGAACTTCAGCACGACTTCGCAACCGTGACCCGGCACAGAATTCAACTCCACTGTACCCTTGATACTTGCCAGACGGGTGGCTACGACATCCATGCCGACACCACGCCCGGAGACTTCACTGACGGCTTCACGGGTGGAAAATCCCGGCAACAGCACCAAGCGCGCCAACTCGGCATGGGTTAATTGCTGATCTTCGCGTATCAATTTTCGGCCCACAGCCTTGTCACGAATACGCGGGTAATCGAGTCCTTTGCCGTCATCTTTAATCGTGACAACGATGCCCGAACCTTGCCGTGAAAATTTGAGATTGATGTTGCCATCAGCCGGCTTGCCCGCCGATAAACGTTCTTCAGGCATCTCAATGCCATGATCGACGGCGTTGCGCAGCAAGTGTAATAACGGGTCTGCCAATTTATTCAGCACGTCACCATCCACTTGAATCTCGCCGCCCGTGATAACTAGCTCGGCTTGCTTGCCGGTTTGCATGCAGGTTTGCCTAACGTTACGCGTTAAACGCGCAGCCAGTGAACTCACTGGCGCGAGGCGCGTGGACACCACTTGATGCTGAAGGTCTTTGTTGATTTGCGTTTGCTGCGCGACTTCGATGCGCAAATTAGTCAACCCCGCATCCAAGCTACTCGCCATCTCGCGAGCATCGGCGGTGACTTCAACCAAGGCGCGCGTTGCGCCATGCAGCTCGTTGTATTGATCCAATTCTAGTGGATCAAATGAGGGATTACCCGCTGCTGAAGTTGGGTTGATTTCTCCTTCGACTTTGCTCAGGACAGGCACGCCGCGCAACAACACTAATTTTTCAAGATCAACCACGCGCTGTTGCACCACTTGATTATGCGCCAGCAAAGTTTGTGAGCGCGTGTTCACATTCAACACTTGCGTTTCAAGCCGCGCAATCTTGCTGGTCATTTCACCGATGAGGCGATACATCTCATCGACAGTTGCCACCGAAACGCGCAATGTTGCTTGCTGTTCGGTTTCTGGTGCTGCGGCTACTGGCGAATCAGTCCGTGGCGCATCGGCTACGACTGGCACAATCTCTAACGCCGCGTCTTCCTGCATCTCCTCGATTTCACCTGACTTCACTTTGTTAGCCCAAGCGACGATCTCGCTTAGCACTTCAAAGGCATTGTCCGGCGCACTTTCATCGCCGCGCAAAAATCCCACCATCTGCGCGAGGCAATCACTCGCCGCAACCAATGCACGCGCTAATGCCTTGGGTGGTTTGACGAGTTTTTGCTCAAAGTATTCCAACACGTCTTCTGTGTGATGACCGAGCGTAGCGATGCCGCGAATCCCAACGATGTTGGCCGATCCCTTGAACGAATGGGCTATGCGTTTGGCCGTGCGCATGTCGTCCACATCGGCTTGGCCGCTGGCAATCTTGGCGGTGAGTGCAGAAAATTGTTCTACGTTACCCGGTGCTTCATCGATAAATACATCGTAAACGCCGCGATCTGCGTTGTCAGGTAAACGTAACGAGGTGTCCGAAATACTCACGCTGACGGGCGCGGTCGTTTGCGCCAGCTCCGCCATTAACTCTTCAGGGACGAGGGGCGGAACGGTCAATGCTTCAAGCAACTTTAAACTATCTGCCTCATCACACGACTGACCTAAACTGGGATGCGCAAGAAATTCTGCCAACGCTAGCGATGCATCAAAATTGGCAGGCTCTTCAAGATAACGGTCAAACAACGCAGGCCACGAAGCCAGATGCAGCGCGGCTTGCAGACGTGCATCGCCTTCCAGAAACACCACGCCAGGCAATATCCCATTCAGGGTATTCACCCATGCAGCCAAACCATTCAGCCCGATCATCTCAGCGGTTTGTGCGATGCGCTCTAGCTGATAAGCGTAACGCTCAATCGCCTCCATCAACTGCGGATCATTATTCCCAACGGTCGCAATGGTGCCGACCCAAGCTTCAAAATCAGGCAGCGTTTGCGCAAGCTCTTTGCGCATCTCGGTGAAGAAGGGAGTGAGAGGGGAAGGAGTCATCGGAATTATTTGGGCGGGTAAGTTATCAAACCTGACCCCTTTAGTTGTTTAGTTGCTGATACCCGCACATCAACATTTAACTTTACGGGATTATTGGCTCAAAATAGCAAAGGCAATAATTGCAATCACAATCAGAGAGCGGTAGTTCTGGAACCTCATCTATGCCGTATATCTTTTTCCTGAGTTTTTTAATATTGCTGCACTCCCCTGCAACAACTCTTATCTGTTTAATGCCCGCGTCCCGTTTCATTTTAAGCAATTCATTTTTCCTAGATACTTTATGAAAAGCATTCAGATACAAGTTCTCCACGGCACTTCTTGGTTCAATGGTTTCGAATACTGACGGATTAAAATACTCAATGAATCTTTTTGAATATTTCATTTTTGCGTTTAATCCAAGAGATTTCTTTTCCTCCACACTTAACAGAACGCTCCCATCTAAAGCTCCCTTTATGTTGATTCTATCTGAAGTGGAAATGTATCTTTTCAGATCGGCAAGTAAGTCTGGTATTTTTTCTTCTTTGAAATAGCCAGATGTTCTAATTCCTTTTTCAAGAAGCTCCATAATTTCTTTGGTTGGGGTTTCTACTTTGTCGCTTACTTTTGTAACCACTTCAAATTTGAATTCTGGATATGTGTCAGAAACCCCCTTATTTTTGTCACCCTTCATTAAGTGCGAAATTAAACCGAACAACGTATAAATGAACCACACAAAAGCAACTACCATAATTATCAAATACATGATTACCTCACTCAGCAAGTGTGCTACTCATTTGCAACAAATTTTATTATCGATTCAACTTCCAAAACGGTTGTATCAAACCATTCTTTGCCAGGAGCATTCTCTCTCCACTTGTTTCTAGCTTTTAATGTGTTATGTATAGCTGACTCTGTTGGAGCAAATCTCCTTACTTGCCACTTCCCAAGAATCACTGGTTGCTCAAAAGTAGCGGATCCCTTCACTTGCTCAGCAACCCTAACTTCGACATCTTTAATAGTTCTTCCTACCTTAATCGGAAAAACTGAATTCTCTTTAACGATAGATGGAAAACTAAATGCATATATCCACCCATCAATTTCACCAGCCTCTTCATCCCCATTCTCAATTGCAGAATCAACAAGATCATCCTCTGAGAAATCTGCATCAGATTTCGCACGAAACCACCCCTTGCCGCATGATTCGTACAGGCCAAGACCTTTCGCAAGAAAAGTTACATAAAAACGAACGATACTTGACATGCTGTCATCGCCTTCCGACTGCGCTCTAACAATGCGAACAGCTTGTTGCTCTTTCGTCAACAATTCATCAATGATTGGCCAAGCAATATCTCGAAGCAAAAACTCTTTATTTCCAAGCCTCTCTACTTCTTTGTCAACTTTCGGCAGAACCGTGTAGCGTACAAAGTGATAGCCAAAACTCCGAGTTGGTTCAAAATTAAGTTGGGTTTCAGGCATAGTTTTATTTTCTCAACTGATTTGAATTAAAAGGTTCGGACTCGAATTATTTTTCGGGATAGCATCTAACTATGCATTCGGCGGTGGCAATTTAAACACCGACACCGACTCCATCAATTTTTTCGATGCCGCCACCAAGCTCGCGGCACTTTGATTTTGTGAAGTGAGCTGCTCGCTCGTTTTCGCCGAAAATTGAGTAATCTCATCCGCTGCGGATCGCAATGAAACGGCAATCTTGGTTTGTTCTGCCGAGCTATTGGCGATCGTTGCCACCAGTTGCACCAGTCGCGCCGTGGCTTCATGCGTTTCACGCATACGCTCACCGGCGTTGTGTGCCAACTCAGATTCTTTCACCACCTGATCGATGGTTTTGTTCACCGTGGCGATGGTATCGTTGGTTTCGACTTGGATGTTTTGCACTAGGTTAGCAATCTGTCCCGTCGCCTGGCGTGAATTCTCTGCCAGACGCTGCACCTCTTCCGCTACAACTGCAAAGCCTCGCCCCGCATCACCCGCCATAGCAGCTTGCATCGCAGCATTCAGTGACAGTACGTGGGTGCGTTCAGAAATGGTGTTGATCAGATTCACGATCTGCGAAATCTCTTGCGAGCGCTCTCCCAGACGTTTGATACGTTTTTCCATTTCGGAAATGGTTTCGCGGATCACGTTCATTCCGCTCAAGGTGGCTTGCACGGTATGCATCGCGCTCTCGGTCGATTTGGTCGCTTCAGTGGCAGCTTGATTGGAGTCTTTAGCCAGCACCGCCACTTCGCCCATCGAGGTCATGGCGGTTTCCAAATTAGCGGTCAACCTCGCCACGATCACGTCTTCTTCTTTTGACATGACGTTGACCATGTCAGACTGCTGCTTCATTCGTTCGGACGCATGCTCAACCACACCCGCAATCTTGGTCACGTGATGCAACACCGTTGCGGTCACATCAGTGAGTTGGTTGATCGCATCACCCAATGTACCGATGATGTCTTCAGTGACTGGCGCACGCACCGTCAAATCTTTTTCTGCCAATGCCCCCATCGCAACGAACAAGCCAATCACCGAATTATTCAGCCGCTCGTTTTCTTTTGCTGCCACGCTGATTGCTTCGCTTCTGGCATCGAGTAAGGCATCAATTGTTCCGGCTACTACCGCCAATTCTCCGTTGGAGTGCAAATTCACTCGCGCATCATAAGCACCGTCCATCACTTTTTTGCACACCGACCTGATATGGGTCAGTGGCTGGGTGATGCCGCGATATGCATAATAAATAAACAAAGTCAGCACAGCCAGCGCCAACCCGCCGACTATCCAAACAAAGTTATCTACCATTGAAGATGTCTCGTGCGTCGCGTCGCGCAAAGTTTTAATTTCACCCGGCATTAAATTATTGGCGGTCACTTGATTAGCCTTTAGCGTTTTATAAGCCTCAGAAAATGCCACCCATCGCGCATCGGCTGCTGCGAAATCGGCAATCGGCATCGCGCCGATCTCCTGCGCCAACTTTGCATAGGCAACCACATCGAAACGTACGGTTGCAAATGCTTGGCGTGTTTTACCGGTCAGCATGACGGCGGCTTTTTTGCTGGCATTGCTGTCGATCAAAGTTTTTAAATCGGCATTCAGCACGTTTACTGCCGCGTCATGGGCAGGCGCATCGCCGGCCTTACCCGCCTGCAATAGCTGTATCACATCGGCACGCACCAATTCATGCAGCGCACTTTCTTGCGTATAGGAACTCATTTCTGCCAGATTTTGTTCCGCACCGGAAAACTGTTTGGCCAACATGTCACCGGCAAAATGTGCCGCAGCAACTATCAACGTAATGAGAAGCAATGAAAGCAGGCACAGCCCGATCAATTTTGCGCGTATCGTTTTAAACATATTCTCTCCTGAAGCCAGCCTATTCTAAATTTGAAAATCATTAAGGGCGCTTATGCTGATGCCGCCCCAACTCCAAACACCGTTGAAAATAACAAATCAATATCCAAGTCCAGCCAAATTTCAGTGCCTTGCCGGTAGGCTGCCAACACATAGGGCGTCAAAGGGGTGGTGACTTCTGTGAGGTTGACTGCCGCTTCAAGCGAAAAGCTTTTGCGCTCCGGCAAATTGTCGATAATCAATCCCACCGCCGCATCTCCTCTGCCACAGACTAATAACCATGGCCTAGCTGCGGGCTTGCTTTTCAAATCAAACAGCAGCGCCAAATCCATCACTGGCATGACTCGCCCATGACGATTGACCAATCCTTTCACACCGTGAGGCGCACCCGGCAAACGACACACAGCGGGCATTTCAGCGACCTCGCTGGTTACATCCAACGCTACCAGTAGATTCAATTCACCGACACGGAAACTACGGCGATAGCTATGCTGCGCATCTTCCGTTTCACTCAATAGTTGCGCGGCAATATCCGCGTCAACCTGCGCTTTAAGATTGTTGATGTCAACAAACGGACTGGTATCACTTGCTTGCATAGTTTAAGACGCATTCGCCATTAACGCGTTTGGGGTCAGAATTTGTTGAGCGCCGCCAACACCGCTGCTTCACTTACCGGCTTGGCAATAAAGCCTTTGCCGCCCTGCAGGGTGGCCCATATCTGATCGGCTTTTTGGGCTTTACCGGATACAAAAATAACGGGAATGATTTTAGTGGCCGGGGCTTTTTGCAATTCGCGTATCACCGCGTAACCATCCATATCAGGCATGATGATGTCGAGAAATATCAGGTCAGGCCGTTCAGCTTTGGCATATTGAATCGCTTCCCTGCCATGCTTGGCCAGTAACACATCGATATTGGCAGCCATTAAAATATTTTGCAGGATACCCAAGTCAGAGGCTGAGTCATCCACACATAGAACTTTACGCACCGTCATGTCTTTTGAACTAAAGATTCGTAGTCAAAAACTTGGCGATGGTTTCAACCAGTTTTTCTTCATCGACAGGCTTGGTGAGGTACGCATCACAACCCGACATCGCCCCGCGAATTTTATCGAAAGGTGAGCCCTTGCTCGTTAGCATCACCACGGTGGTTTTCTTCGCGGCGCGATTGGCCTTGATCAATTTGCAAACTTGATAGCCATCAATACCGGGCATGATCACATCGAGAAATATGCAGGAGTAATGACGTTGACCGGTCAGACCAATTGCCTGTTCACCGTTTTCTGCATAGTCCACATTAAAATTGAAGGCAGCCAGCTTATTGCGCATAAACTCACGCACCGTTTGGTTGTCATCGACTACCAACACCCATTCGGTCGAAGCATTCGGCACCGACCTTAAGCGCGGAGATCCGACCGCAAATGCTTTCATCCTCGTAGCCGTATTTTCTAACAACGGCGCATCGTCGGGCTTATTCGCACTGACGCTGGCAGACAAGCCGGCTGGCACGACCAGATTGGGTTTGATGAAGGCAGCGGTCTCCGGCCTTACCATATCTGCGGCTGGCGCGGCTATGGCTGAGGCAGAAAGCGGCGGCGGTGCCTGAGGGGGAGCAACATATCCTATCGTCGCATCAAAAGCCTGAAATAGCTTCATCCAACGTATCGGTCGCGCCAACAAGGTCCAGTTAGTACCCAGACTGGTATCACCGATCAACACGACAGGTATATCGCCAACGGAATTTCTTGCACCCAGTTGTTTCACGGCGGCTTCATTGTCCGAATCCACCAAGAAGATATCCGGCATCGAGTTATTTTCAGTATGGCGCACGTATTTGGGCGAGCGTCGGGCGGAAAGCCCAAACACGCTCGCCAACACTGTTTGCTCGGTATCCGTAAAGCCGATGACCTCAACTGAATAACTATCTTTCTGCGCCAAACTCATTTGTGTACTGCCAAAAATTCTGCGATGTTTTGCAGCAATTCGTCTTCTTGGTACGGCTTACCCAGATAAGTATTCACCCCCAGCTGCATCGCATAATCGCGGTGTTTGTCCGCCGTCCGCGAGGTGATCATGATGATAGGCATGTTCTTTGTATTTGGACTACGGCGCAACTCTTTGGCCAAAGCAAAACCATCCATACGCGGCATTTCAATGTCCAACAGCATCACGTCGGGCGTAAATTCTTCCAATTGTTCCAGTGCATCTACACCATCGGTTGCGGTGACGACTTGATAGCCGGCACGGATCAACATACGCGAAGTGATTTTCCGCACAGTGAGTGAATCATCGACCACCATAATCAGCGGCAGAATATTGAGCTGCTTAACCGCTAACGCTCGGCTTGCTTTGCTGCCGCTGCTAATCCGCTGCGCCAATTGGGCCGGGTTTAGAATCATCACCACCGCGCCATTGCCCAGCACTGTCGCTCCGGCGATCCCGGCATGGCGCGCCAATTGCGGGCCGATGTTCTTCACCACCGCCTCTTGGTTGCCCAATAACTCATCTACATGCAAAGCGTAACGTTGCTCACCACTACGCAATAGCAGAAGCGGATTGCGCGGCTGATTTTCAGGTGTGAACTCTACATCACTCAGCAACTGGGACAGGTAGTGCAACTGATACTCCCTGCCCTGCCATTCAAGTTTTTGAGCTTGATGCAAAGCTACCATATCGGAAGATTTCACTTGGCGAACTTGCTCTACCATGACCGATGGGATCGCGTAGGTATTCTCACCAGAACGAACCAATACGATCTGCGTCACTGCCAGTGTCAGCGGCAGGTAAATATGAAATTGCGTACCGAGTCCGCGCTTGGAGCTCACATCGATGCGCCCCCCTAAACCAACGATCTCGCTACGCACCACATCCATGCCGACACCCCGTCCCGCAACTTCGGTAATCGACGTTGCAGTTGACAGGCCCGAGGTGAAGATCAATTGCGCCAACTGATCGTCACTCACATCTTCGCCTGCATGCACCAAGCCGCCAGCCATCGCCTTTGAACGCAATGCAACATAGTTCAAGCCCGCGCCATCATCGCTAAACTCAAACACCACCTCGTTGTTTTCTTGGCGCACACTGAGGCTGATCTCACCAATCGGACTCTTGCCGCGATCGGCACGATCCTGGACACTTTCCAAACCATGCACGATTGCATTGCGCAATAAATGCTCGAACGGCGCAACCATTTTCTCCAACACACTGCGATCCAACTCGACGTTCGTACCTTGCAACTCAAGGTTGGCGCGCTTATTCAATTCTTTGCTGGTTTGCCGCACGATACGATACAAACGATCGGTAATGCTATTGAATGACACCATGCGCACACTCATCAAACGTTGCTGCATCTCGCGATTCAGCCGCGCCTGACCTTGCATGACGGCAGCGGTGTCATCCAATTTCTTCAACAGCATCTGCTGCACCGTCTGCACGTCATGCACGCTTTCATTCATAAAGCGGGTCAACTCTTGCAAGCGGGTAAAGCGATCAAACTCCAGCGGATCAAACTGTTCCGCGTTATCTCTGGCCAGGGTGACGCGCGCCTGCATCTGGCCTTCGGCGTGAATCTCCACTTCACGCAACTGTTGACGCAAACGTGACACACTGTTGGTTAGTTCCAACAAACTGTCTTTGAAGCCACGCAATTCCGTTTCGATACGGGAACGTGCCACGCTGATTTCACCTGCATCATTAACCAGCCTATCCACCACGTCGGAACGGACGCGCAGCAGATTACCCGCCGCCGCCCGCTCTCCAACCTGATCCAATACCCGTCTATCATTTTTCAGGTCAGGGGAGACTTTTATCGCGGCAGGCTGAATGGCTTCCACTGGCGCGCCAGCCGCTTCTTTGCCGACCAACACCGCAGGCTTGCCGGTTTTCAACTCCTCTAACAGGGCGATGATGTTGTCGAAATCCGTTTCCAAGTCATCCCAGAATGCCGCTTCATGGCTCCTTGATGCAGCCTGTGAAACCGAATCCTCCATACCATGCGCGATCTCACCGATACGCATCGCACCCACCATACGCGAGCTGCCCTTGATGGTATGAATTTGACGCTTGAACAATTGCGCTATCTGCTGATTGTCAGGTTGCTCGCGCCAAGCACGTAGCCCTTCACTGATCAACGGGCATAGTTCATCCGCTTCCTCAATGAACACAGGCAACAACTGGGTATCGATCTCATCTGCCACTTGCGGCTTCTCATCATCCGCCCGACCTGAGACTTTTTTGGCATACACCGATTCAACCGATTGCACCGGCGGAATAACGGGATTGTTGAATGCTTCCAGCACCACGCTGGACAACAAGCCACCCGTTTGATGAACTTCCTCCGCCTGCTTTTCCAGTGCTGTTATCTTTACAACCATATCCGGGCGCGGTTGCGGTGTTTGCAAATTACAAATGCTTAACACCATGTCACCCAGGCCGGTAATCGCATCTTCCAGCACTTGGAATTGGTCAGCATGTATAGCAGTTGGCAAGCCCAAGCGCGCGCGCGACCAAATCTCCAAAGCATGGGCAAGATCAACGGCACAGGCAAAACCCATCGCCTGATTCAAACCAACCAAAGTATGCGCGGCACGCATAAAGTCATACTGCACGACAGGCGGCGTAGTGGCACGCAGACCATCGAACTGCTCCTGCAATAACGCCACATTTTCCATCGACTCTGCGCTGGCGATGTTAAACAAGCTTGCCGGCAAAGTCTTGTCACCGATCGTCACCACTTCTTCAGCCGGCTCGACAATGGGTTGAGGCGTACTGAATGACTCCAGCTCAGCGGCTATCGGCATAGCAGGTTCGGCTGCCGCTTCGGAATGTTGCTCAACAATTTGCTCAGGCTGTGCAATTGAATCAGGGGTGAATTCCAATGCTGACTCATGCTCCACAACCGACTCTTCAGCCAACGGCATTAGCTCGAATGTTACCAGCGGTTCGGGCGCTATTTTCTCTGGCACATGAATCACAGCTTGCGGCGCGGAGAAGGTCGGCACAAGGCCATTCTCAAGTTGTAGCGCTGCACTATTCAACGCGCCAGCTTCAACACGTACTCCGCCCAACCTGCCCAACTCTTCTACCCAACCGGCGAACGACTGCACTGCCACTTCAATAAAATCAAGCAGCCCCTGATTAGCGGGTTTATTTTTCTGCAACCAACTATTCAGTGCGCGTTCCACATTCCACGCCACTTCACCGAGATTATTCAAGCCCACCATGCGACCACTACCCTTGAAGGTGTGGAAACCACGACGTATCGTCACGAGCGCCTCATGATTCCCGGGATGCGCACGGCAAATATCAATGTTGCTGTGTATCGTGCCGATCACTTCCTGCGCCTCTTCCAAGAAGATATCGAGCAACTCTTGATCTTCAATGATCGGCCGCTCCATCTCCACCGCAGAAGTAGCTGCAACGTCGGATATTACAGCAGCGATCTCGAGTGGCTGCGCATGAACTGCTGGTTGCTGCACTTGTGGCTGGCTAATGACTGCCTCGATGACTGCCGGCTTTTCAACCATCGGCTCGGGAGGCGTCAATTCGAGTGGTGCCGCGAAATCTGCAGGGGCATGCGCTTCGACAACCGGTGCGGCGATTACCGCCTCAATCGTCGGCTCGACAGCCGGTGCCGCAATTTCAATGACCGGTGCAACAATTGGTGATGCAACCTGCACGACAATAGGCGATGCTTTTAGCAATGCAACATCTGCGGCCTGACCGTGCGCCAGGTGCTGCAGATAATTTTCCAGACGACCGACCGCATCCGCCAACTCGCTGATTTTTTCCGGCTGTAGCGGATCCACGTTCTGCGTGAACTGATGCACCTGCTCCCGAATAGTGGCGAGCAACTGATCTGCCGGCAGCATCGACGAAATACTTAATCCGCCATGTATCTGAGTGAGCAAGCGCAACAGAGTATTCAACTCCGAACGTAATTTTTGATCGTTAAAGAATGCATTCAAACCCTCTTCAACGCGCTGCAAATTCGCCAACATTTCATTGGCCAACGGCATCATCACGCTGGTTTGCGTCATTTGAAAATTCAAATCCACCAGCTGCACAAGCTTGTGCATATCTTCCGGCTGATCGTCCACGACCGCCTGCATACGCTCATTGAGAAGATGCGCTTGCTGCTGGAATCCTGTATCCAACTGGCTGTAATTCTCAATACCGCTGCCCAACAACAACAGCGCCATAGACATGTCGATAGCGATAGGGCGCGCATGCTCGGAAGTGGTGACCTGGGTCGCCATGGTTTGAATCTGTTTGGCTAATGATTGCAGCGTTTGGCGGTCAAGCTTGCCACTATCGGCAACCAGCTGATCAACGTGTGTTTTGAATTTTTCGCAACAGGCGTTATCGCCCTGCACACAACGCTCCCAGCTTTCCTGCGCATCATGCAGTTGCTCACGCAATGCATTCCTCAGACTCTCGGTTTCTTCCAGCGATGCGGCTGCCTGATTTGGCAAATAACATGGCAAAGCATAGACATGTTTAACGGCGTCGGTGTACTCGGAGGGGGCCTGGCTGGAAGCGATGACGTACAACATTTCATTCATGACCGATTGCACATCGCTGCTTTTTCCTTCCGCAACGGCACGCATTTGCTGGTCGATACGACTCAACAGCTTATGCAAATTAACCTCTTCCGGCAGGTCTTCAATCTTCACGCACTCAAAGAATGCGTGGGCGACCCACCAAAATGCCCGGCTATGGTTTTTGGGTACACAAGCAATGGCACTACCCACCGCCAGCTGCATTTGCTGCGCCCCGGCAGCGGCATCCTCGCGTCGTAACCAACGCATCAGACCTTGTTGATATTGGCTGCGCAATAATTTAAGTTGCGCGCTGCTCTCACCATGTTGCGCGACATTCAATATCTGTTGCGGCAATTGCACCGCGAGATTGGGATAAAACAGATCCAACTTGAACGACATTTCCAAGCCACGCAATTGCTGCAGTGCCTGATAGTGGGCAAACAAATTTAAAGTGGCGTTATCAGCGCCATTTGCCAGCGAATCCAAGTATTGCATTACACCGGCCAGGCTGCGCCGCAGCACATCCTTGCTCATAGCAGTCACTTGCTGCGGATTGATGGCAACCTCACCCAAACCCAGCTCCAGCTCTTTGCAGAATATCGCCAAGCCTTCCAAATCGGCCATCTTGAGCACACCCGACAAGCCGCGTAATTGGCCGCGCGCCTTTTCCAGGGCAGGCCCGGCTGCATCTGGTGAAGCAAAGTATTGTTCTAAACCTTCGGCTATTTCCGTCAGTGCCACACTCAAGCCGGGCTTTACTGCGGCAAGGGTATTTTGATCGTAAGGTGCGCTGTTTATCATTTTAGTCATCTCGACTCTACAACTTGAAGCCCGCAACAGAGCCTCTCAAATCAGCAGTGAGATGCGCCAGCTGCCCAACAGAGTTGGCAGTCAAACGCGTCCCTTCCGTAGTATGTTCAGTGATTTTCAAGATCTCCTGCATCACCCCCGCCACCTCGCCCGCCATATCGGCTTGCACTTGGGTCGAGACTGAAATACTGTTGATCAGGGTCGCCAACTCGTTCGACACCTGCTCGATTTCCTTGAGTGATTGACCGGCCATATCGGAAAGCACGGCACCATCCACCACACCCAAAATACTTTTCTCCATCGCTGCCACTGCATCATGAGTGTCGCCTTGGATTTTTTTCACCAAGCCTCCAATCTGCTTAGTCGCTTCGCCTGAACGCTCCGCCAATCGCTGAACCTCCTCTGCCACCACCGAAAATCCGCGCCCCGCATCCCCCGCAGAAGCCGCTTGAATAGCCGCATTCAACGCCAGCACGTTAGTCTGTTCGGTAATATCAGAAATCAAATCGACGATTTCACCAATTTCTTGCGAGCTTTCTCCCAGACGTTTAATCCGCTTGGCGGTATCTTGAATTTGCTCACGAATACCATCCATGCCACTAATGGTATTGCGCACTGCCTGCGTGCCTTGTTGCGTTACCACCAAAGTACGACGCGCCACTTCGGCAGAACGTGCCGCACTAGAATCTACCTCTTTAATGGATTGCGCCATCAGCTGCACCGCTTCACCCGCGCCTTGAATTTCTTTGGCCTGCTTTTGCGTTTCAATCAACAACCCTCTGGAAATACTTTCGGCATCTTTAGTTGCCGCACCCATCTGCTCTGCCGCAACGTTAATCTTGGTGACCAACTTACGAAACTCATCCGTGGTGTAATTCACCGAGTCGGCAATCGCACCCGTAATGTCTTCGGACACCGTTGCGCGTACCGTCAAATCGCCTTCTGCCAAGTCGCCCAACTCGTTCATCAAACGTAAAATACCATCTTGATTTTGGCGATTGGCACGCACTGCATCTTCGGTACGGCGACGCGAGCTATCCAAATAGGTTTTGGCAATCAACACTAAAGTTGCCAATAACAAGCCACCAAACAACCATGTTAACAAGCTAGTTGATTGCTTCGCAGAGGAAGCTTGGTAAGCATCCACCAAGCTTTGTGATTGGGCTAACAGCGCGTCAGAATCCGTCAAGATAGCTTGTGCAGCAATTTTTGCATCCGCCAAACTACGCAGTTGCGGAGCAGCCAATTGCACACCACTACGGTAACCATCAAATAATTTTCGCGCCTGCGCCACATTGGCATCCGTCGCTGGCAAACCCGCCAAACTTTCCTCAGCCGCCGCAGCGTCTGCGCCCAAACTCGCCACTTGTTCGTTCGTAATGTTCCCGCCTAACGCCATGTTGGCATCTTTACCAATACGCTCCATCGCCAAAGCAAAACGCGCAGCTTGTTCTTTTTGCCCGCCGCTAAATGTTTCCGTCATGCTCTTGGTCATGCTGCGCAATTCACCAAGCGTGGCATTGATTGAAGTCGCGGTTTTACCTAAAGCAATTAAATCGGCACGACCTGTTTCCAAGGTTTTAACATTCAGCAAAGTTTTGCTTGAGCCTTTAATTAAATCATTTAACTCAGAACGCGCATCCCCCGTTGTGGCCGGCAAAGTGATGTCGCCTTTATCCAGGCGCGCGAGTATGTCCTGAAAATTAGTTTTACTTTTTGACAAGGCATCGAAAGAGGCTTCGTTGCCCGCCAATGCTTGCTGCGCATCTTTAGCAAGGCGCTGCGACAACATCAACAGCTGGCTAGATTGCCCAACATAGCCCACCTTGCTGCGATCTTCGCGATTGTTCATGTACGCCGTAATCGCAGTCAGCGCGAAAAAAACCACTGCCGCAAAAATCAGCGTCTTTAGATTTAATTTGAGTGATGCTAAATTCAAAGCCATGTTATTCCTCTTTTCAAAAAACTGGCTACACGCCTATCTGTAAAAATTCCGCCTGCTCTAAAATGGCTGAGATGTCCAATTTGCGCCACGAGGCACCTTGCTCATCATGGTATTCAACTTGTCCGCCCAATTCGCTTTGCAACCAATTGCGCGCGTCGCGCAAACCGAACACGCGATCCACTAACAACGCAACGTTAAATTCAAAACGGCTAGAAACCAGTATCACGCGATTCTCTGCATCGCCTGTCGCCACGCCGCTTTCTTGATAAGCGATCATATCGACCACACCATAAAGATTGCCGCGCACGTTCGCCACGCCGCGAAACCACGGTTTGGCAAATGGCACATTGGCGAGCTTAGGCACAGGCATAATTTCATCAACGTCCGCCATTTCAACCAACCAATTTTGTTTAGCTATTTGCACACCCAAAGTAGAGACGCGTTCAACCGCCAAATCTTTGGCTTGCAGTTGATTGATTAGATTCTGCTGAAATTCGCGCAGATTAAGACGCTTTGACATCTAGTGAGCCTCCCTAAGCTCTGCCTTCACCAATACGAAAATCACCCACGAACGCTGAGTGATTAAAATGTGCTTTAAATATTTCAAGTGAGCGCGGCGATTTTACTCAACAGATCAGCAGCATCTATTGGCTTGAGTACATAATCTTTCGCGCCCTGACGCGCCCCCCACACCTTGTCAGTTTCCTGATCTTTTGTCGTGCAAATAATCACGGGGATGTGTTGTGTTTGCGGGTCTTTGGTAATTGCCCTCGTGGCCTGAAAGCCATTCATGCCCGGCATCACCACGTCCATGATAACCAAATCTGGCAAGCTTGCTTTTGCCTCTGCCACACCTTTTTCACCATCTTCGGCAAAGCTCACATCAAAACCTTTTTTGCTCAGAATTCCGCCGAGGATGTGACGTTCAGTTGCGGAGTCATCCACCACCAAAATTCTTTTAATGGCCATAATCAACCTCGGGTTGCGCTTGGGTATGCATGATGACGGCCTCGATTAAACTTTTTTTATTGAAGGGCTTGAGCAGATACTGATCTGCGCCAACCAGCTTGCCGCGCGCACGATCAAACAACGTGTCTTTACTGGTCAGCATCACCACGGGAGTTTTACGAAAATGCTCGTGCTTCTTGATGAGTGCGCAGGTTTGATAACCATCCAAGCGCGGCATCATCACATCGACAAAAATAATATCGGGCTGGTTATCGACCACCTTGGATAAGCCATCAAAACCGTCTTCAGCAAGAATCACTTGGCATCCTGCTTGCGATAAAAAAATCTCCCCGCTGCGCCGAATTGTATTGCTATCGTCAATCAACAATACCTTAACACCTGCCAATGGCTGTTCTTCACTCATGTTAATTCCTCAACTTGTGTACTGACTTTCTAAACATAGACTTTGGAGGCACTCTTTAAGCGACTTTATAACTTGTTATGCTAACGTAACTCAACCCTGCTGTCATGGCGTTTTTAGCGTCGCCAGAAATTCGGCGTGAATAATATCAACAAGGTAAAAATTTCTAGTCGCCCCAACAGCATGGCAATCGTGCAAACCCAAATTTGGAAATCGCTTAACACGCCAAAGTTACTGGCGGGACCTACCACCCCCAAACCCGGCCCCGCGTTATTGATGCATGCGATGATTGCCGAAAAAGCTGAAATAAAATCTAAGCCGCTAATCAGCAATACAAAGGTTAGCGTGGCGACACTCATAAAATATAAAAACACAAAACCCAACACGGAAAATACGATGTTGTTGGGAATAACAGCACCGCCCATCTTCATCGGATTCACTACGGCGGGATGCAGCAAGTTAAGAAATTCTCGTCCGGCCTGCTTAAACAAAATCAGCGTACGCACCATTTTTATTCCACCACCCGTCGAGCCCGAGCTCGCAGTCAAACAACTTAGCAACAGCATCCACATGGGTGCAAAAATTGGCCATTGATTAAAATCCACACTGGCAAAACCACAATCCGTGGCCAATGAAACAAGGTTAAAGCTGGCGTGGCGCAGTGCTGTCCAAAAGTTTGGATAAACCCCTTGCCACTGCAGGAAAATCGCGATACCCAGGCAGCTTGCCAACACTACACCAACGGTGGTCAACGATTCCACATCCCCCCACAAAGGGGTTAATTTTTTTTCGCGCCACACTAGAAAATGTGTCGCGAAATTCATTGCGGCAATCAACATAAAAAAGATTAAAACGCCTTCAATCGCTGGGGAATCAAAGTAGCCGACACTCTGATCATGCGTAGAAAAGCCGCCCAAGCCCATCGCGGCAAAAGCGTGGCAGATTGCGTCCAGCCAACTCATGCCCTGTTCTGTGGTCAAACCCGCAACTTTCAGAGAAGCGATGCAAGCGATAGTAATTGCCAAATAAACCAGCCAAAGATTACGCGCCGTCTCGGTGATGCGCGGCGTCAATGCACTGTCCTTCATAGGGCCGGGCGTTTCCGCCTTAAATAATTGTCGCCCACCAATGCCAAGCAACGGCAAAATCGCCACTGCCAACACGATGATGCCCATACCGCCCAACCAATTGAGCTCGTGCCGCCAAAGATTGATCGCAGGTGGCAGATTATCCAGCCCAGTCAAAACAGTTGCGCCTGTGGTGGTTAAACCCGACATGGTTTCAAAATAGGCATCGGTAAATGATAAGTCATGCAGCACCAGCAAAAGTGGCAAAGTCGCCACTGCGGGCATGGCCGTCCACATTGCCACCACCAGCAAATAACCATGGCGGATTGAAAGCTCGCCCTTGTATCGACGCGTAAAAAACCACATCAAAAAGCCAGCCACGGAAGTCAGCAACAGCGCCTGAACAAAATCAATCAGCGTATCGTCTCGATAGATGAGTGATGCCAGGATAGGCATCAGGTAACTAATGCTGAACACCACCAGCATCAAACCCAAAGCATGAACAACCGTTAGCGCACGCAGCATGTGTGCATCTCTATAGGAAACCCAGTTTCACTTGGAATAATTTTTCGACTTTACCAACCGAGCGTTTGTCGTTTACAAACACGATGACATGATCTTCCGCCTCAATCACCGTGTCGTGATGGGCAATCAAAACCTGATCCCCGCGAACCATTGCGCCGATAGTTGCACCCGGCGGGGATTCGATTTCTTCGATACGCCGCCCCACCACGCGTGAAGATTCCCGATCCCCATGCGCGATCAACTCTAACGCTTCTGCCGCGCCACGCCGCAAAGAGTGTACAGCCGCCACATCACCCTGGCGCACATAGGCGAGCAGCGTACCGATCGTGATTTGCGCCGGGGATAACGCGATATCAATCTTACCGCCCTGTAGTAAATCCACATAGGCACTTCGATTGATCAACGCAATGACCTTACGCGCACCCCCTTGCTTCGCCAACAACGACGACATAATGTTATTTTCGTCGTCATTGGTCAGCGCGCAAAATACATCAATATCTGCCACATGCTCTTGCTGCATCAGCTTTTCATCTGTGCCGTCACCATGCAACACTAGGGTTTTGGACAAATCGGCTGCGAGACTGGCGCACACTTTTTTATTGAACTCGATAAGCTTTACTTGGTATTTGTTTTCCAACGCTTTCGCCAAACGTCGGCCAATGTTACCACCACCGACGATCATCACCCGCTTGGCGGGTTTATCCATGCGGCGCAACTCTTTCATCACCGAACGGATATGCTCCGTTGCAGCGATAAAAAATACCTCGTCACCCTTTTCCACCACAGTATCACCCGTCATATTGATGGAACGATTCTGACGGAAGATTGCGGCCACTCGGGTATCGATCTGCGGCATATCGGCGCGGAGTGCGCGCAGCGGCCTGCCAACCAAAGGCCCGCCTTCAAATGCCCGAACCGCGACTAGCGAAACTTTACCGGAGGCGAACTCCAACACCTGAAGTGCTTCAGGAAATTCTATGAGTTTAACGATGTAATCCGTGAGGATTTGCTCAGGACATATTGATAAATCAACGCAAAAGTTATTTGCGCTAAACACCTCTTCGCGATCCAAATAATCCGCAGATCGGATTCGGGCAATGCGTGTGGGAGTATTGAAAAGGCTGGCGGCCAGTTTGCACGCCACCAAATTCACCTCATCACTTTGCGTCACGGCGAGCAGCATGTCCGCATCGGCAATGCCCGCCGCCTCTAACGTGGAAGGGTGCGCGGCGTTACCCACCACGGTGCGCAAATCTAATCTATCTTGCAACTGCCGAAGCTTCTCTGCATCCGAATCAACCACCGTGATGTCATTGGCTTCGCTAACTAAACTTTCTGCAACGGTCGAGCCAACTTGACCTGCACCGAGTATGAGAATTTTCAAGCGCTCACCTTCATGTTACTGCTTTGCCCGTATCCAAGTTTTCCAATCCTCAAACAAATTCTTGTCACGCGCCAATATTACCGAACGCTGCCAAAGATTACCTGCAGCGAATTCGTCATGCTCAATGCAACAGGCATGACCGCCTGATTCGGCATAGATAAGCGAACCAGCTGCGTAGTCCCACAGCTTTTGTCCACCGTGCAGATACAAATCGTAACGGCCTGCTGCGGTGTAACACCAATCCAGCGCGCTAGCACCATAATTGCGTTGCGATGCATAAGGCGGATTGGTTGCCAGCCGCGTTACTAAATCTTGCTTCAGTCTTTTCAAATCAACACTTGCCAACGCATCTTCCAATGTCTCGACGGTTATACGGCTGACCAATTTTTCACCATTTAAAAACGCGCCTCTATTTTGCTCGGCAGCGAAAATTTCTTTTGCTGAAGGATCATAGACCACACCCAAGACGCTTTTGCCGTCACGAATAAGTGCAACTGAAATCGCAAAGTAAGGTAAGCCGCGCACAAAGTTGGACGTGCCATCAATCGGGTCGATGCACCACAGCCCATGCTCTGCTTCGGTCCATGCCGCATGCTGCTCATCTTCGGTCATCTCCTCACCCAACACCGGCACGTTGAGGATGGCTTGTAATTTCTTAATCAGCGCTGCTTGTGTGGCAAGGTCTGCTTCCGTACACAAGCTACCGTCGCTCTTACGCTGATGCGCCACCTTGAGATAACGCGGCATAATTTCTTCTGCCGTGACAAGCTTAACCGCTGCAATCACCGCCTTGAGCATGGCACTCATGGTGCCATACGCAGGGACTTTTATAGTGGGACTACTCATGCTGTTTTCCATTTAATCGAGCAACCCATGCTGGCAATTTGCTCACGCGGGCCTTGCCCTGTTTGCGCCACTTGCAGCATGGCATTGAATAAATCGCGCGATGCATCGGCTACCGCTTCTTTGCGCGATGCATCTAAGCGACCACGATATTGCAGCTCAAGATTGGCATTGAAACCAAAGAAGTCGGGCGTACAAGCTGCATCGTAATCTTTAGCGATTTGTTGAGTTTCATCGAAAACATAGGGAAACGGATAATCGTATTGCTTAGCAATTGCACGCATGTTTTCAAATGAGTCTTCCGCGTAGTCAGCAGGGTCATTCGACATAATGGCGATAGTGTTGATACCGTGCTGCTGCAACTCCCGCGTGTCACGCACGATGCGATCACGAATGGATTTCACGTAAGGGCAGTGATTGCAAATGAACATCACCAGCAAACCATTCTTGCCGCGCGCATTGGCTAAGTTATAGCGAATGCCATCTACGCCCAGCAAATCAAAATCACGCGCCTTCCAACCAAAATTACACAGCGGCGGTTGCAAACTGACCATCTCGAACTCCTAACAACATCTTTGCGATGCGTTATATTATCACGCCAACTATTCTTATACAGACCCTTTGCCATGCCACGCTTCTATTGCCCTCCGCCGTTGCCGCAAAACGGCTCGTTTGAATTACCTGCTGATGCCGCACATCACGCCTCTCGCGTTTTGCGTTTACGCGAGGGAGATGCCGTACAAATATTTGATGGCATCGGCAATGAATGCCATGGCGTGATTGCCGAACTGAGTGGCAAGCACGTAATCGTTGGCGACATCCACACGGCCAACATCAACCGCGAATCACCTTTACACATCACACTGGCACAAGCTCTGTCCAGCAGTGAAAAAATGGATTGGGTGATTCAAAAAGCTACCGAACTCGGCGTAGCTGAAATTCAGCCACTCGCCACCGAGCGCAGTGTGGCAAGGCTTTCCAGCGAGCGAGCCGAAAAGCGTATCGAACATTGGCAACAAGTCGCCATCGCTGCGTGTGAACAATGCGGTCGCAATGTATTGCCGACAATACACGCTCCACTCGACATCATGGCGTGGCTGCAACAAACTCGAATTGCACCTGACACAAAATTTATTTTATTGCCCGAAGGTTCGTCTTCGCTATCTAGCCAAGCCAAACCTTTGGGAAACATCACTTTACTGATTGGTGCTGAAGGGGGCTTCGCTCAAGCAGAAAGCGAATCTGCGCTAATGTGCGGCTTTACCCCTATCCGCATCGGTGCGCGTGTGTTGCGTACCGAGACTGCCGCTGTTGCTGGGTTGGCGGCATTGCAAATCCTCTGGGGGGATTTGCAATAAATTTTCAGATGCTTCAAATCATTTCAACTTTCTCAAATATGCACAGCTTGCTTCAACACATTCGCCGCCCATTGATTGAGGCTTTGCCCTGAAGCCTGAGCAGCAATCAGCGCGGCCGTATGTACTTCACTGGGAACGCGCAACATCAGCTTTCCCGAAGCAGGCTTTTGCGGAACAGGATTCGTGGTCAAGTAAAAATCAATCGCATGGCGAAAATCGGTTCGCAGTGCAGTCACCGTTGTGCCATGAAAACCAATTACATCTTCAATACCCAACACGCGCCCGACAAAAAGGTTATCGCGGTCATCAAAATCGATACGTGCGGTGCAGCCCTTATAAGTCATCGAATTTTTCATGGCTGTATCCCCAGTAATGTTTGGTTAATTATCCAAAGCCAATTTGCTCCGTCACAATGAATAACGCGCCTTGCGGCGCGTTATTCACTCAGCAGTCATTCGGCACTTAATATCAGAAAACGGACACGGTTGCGGTCGCCGTAGACTTATTGCCCGACGCATCAGTAGCGGAATACGTCACAGTGTAAATACGGGCGACAGCAGTGGTAGTGTGGGCGGCATTTAAGCTAAAGCTGCGGTCATCCGTACCCGTTGCCGCGCCTTGCACATCGGTTGCCACCATAACTTCATTGGCGGTGATGGACACCAACTGAATATCGGGTGCGGGGTCGTAATCGTCGCTGACGGTTATCGTGGCAGTGATGGGGATTACCTGCCCGCGCTGCGGCAGTGAGATGGAGGAAGGCGTTAAACTCACGCTCAAAGTGGGAGGTGTGACATCCAGCTTTTGCATCACGTCGTTGTAAGATCCGGGACATGTGCCACCGAAACCTGCCGAGAAATGCCCCGTCAAATAGGCATTATCAATCTGAGGGACGGTTACGTTGAAATTGGCGGTTTGTCCGGATGTAATGACAGGGTCTTGAAGTAAATGTCCCGAGTACCACTGCAAATACAACCCTGATTCTTCAATTTGAGTGATTTCTGCCCTCCAATTAGGCGGTGCGGTGTACGAGGTAGCTTGAACCACCTCACTCCCAACATCGCCATACCCCAGTGGAAAAACCTGGCTCAGTTCGCCCAATGCCTTGGTGTAGGGCGTGTTGGAATCGATGTAATCCGTATCCTCTGCAATCGCAAAGCTGGGGATTATGCATGTGCTGTTATTGGTCACCTGGTACTGGTACACGATATTGCCGCCGACATGTTGAGCATAAGTTTTAATTACTGCAGGCGGCAACACCGCCTGGGCGCAGCCACTCACTAGCAAGAGTCCGACAGCAGTTACCAATTCATTGCGCGCTAATTTGATGATGTTCATGGCTATCCTCTCAAGGCAGGTAAAAGTGTACTTTGTCTGGGTTTGTCAGCCAGTCTCCACCCCAATGTAATTGCGGTGCAGCAGGACAAACCGTGGAATTTACCGAGCTGGGCATCCGCAAAAACTCTGGCACAGTTTTAGGTGGCACAAATCCACCCAAGATTGTCCGCAGGGTTCTGACATCGCTCGCCTTAATATCCATCGCCACGCCTTGGGTGTGTTTCGCCGCACCTGTCGCCGAGGCAGGGGTAGCATTGAAACAATGACTCCGCCTCGTACTCGTCTTCGTATAACAGTCTGAAACACCGTTAGTGACACATGCTCCCTCATGGTCGCAGCCCTTCTCCGCTGCCAATTCTGCGCGGCGGTTCGCGCAAGCAACTTGCATAGCAGTATCGTGCTCCGTCCTTTTAACCAAATCCTCCATCTTGTCCCAAATATCGCGGAAGTGTGCCTGGTACGCTATGCTGCGCACTTCCGCCGTGGATTGCATGGTGATGTTATAGGAAGCCATCTTCTCGGTCAGGCACGCTTTCTCTTGTTGCATAGCTGATGTGATTGCTCCGCACACTGACGGTTGATCACGATACGCTTGAGGTTGATCCGCTTCCAGTGCCGCAGTACAGGCATCGGTCATATCAATCGGCAAAGGATCAATATGCCCAACCGAGCAGCCCGGTGCAGTTTCCGCCACACACGCGGTATCGCTTACGTTCGGGTATGTACCAGTCGGGCAATCCAACATGCAGCCTTTGATCGGGTGGAGTTTTTGTCCTGCCGCACAGGTGATGATGTTGACTGTTGCCGACTGCGGGCTGACACATAACGGGTTGGTACAGATAGCGGTAACCGTGTGGCTACCCGTCACAGGCGGCGCAACGAATTTGAAGTTGGCATACCCGGTTGCCGAGGTCGTGCAGTCATATCCGCCAACAACGGTATTCACCACAGCGCAGCCTGTTAAAGTTGCCAAAGGTGCGGCGGGCGTTGCA
>JABFRF010000050.1 GCA_013141315.1 Gallionella sp.
GTGGATAGATTGAAATCCGAATCGTTGGGTGTGTCTATCACTGATCTGAATGACACCTTGCAATCATCGTTAGGTGTTGCCTACATCAATGACTTTGTCAGACAAGGACGGATTCTGCGCGTGCAAATGCAAGCCGAAGCAGACTTGCGCCGCACGCCAGAAGACATTCTGAAACTCTCGGTGCGCAACAACAAAGGTCAGATGGTGCCCTTGTCTGAAATAGCCAAGGCAAAATGGATTAGCGGCTCACCGAAATTAGATCGCTACAACGGTTTACCCTCGATGAAAATTTCTGGTGGCGCAGCGCCGGGTCGCAGTAGCGGTGAAGCCGTCGCAGCGATGGAGGAAATCGCCAAAAAATTACCAGCGGGTGTGGGCTTTGAATGGTCTGGCACTTCGTTTGAAGAGCGGCAGTCCGGCTCGCAAGCCCCGTTGTTATTTGGCATTTCGCTATTTGTGGTGTTTCTGTGTCTAGCAGCATTGTTTGAAAGCTGGTCGATACCCTTCGCTGTCTTGCTGGTTGTGCCGCTCGGCATATTCGGCGCAGTGGTTGCCGTGACGTTGCGCGAATTGCCTAACGACGTGTATTTCAAAGTAGGTTTGATTGCCATCATCGGGCTATCGTCCAAGAACGCGATTTTGATTATCGAGTTCGCCCGCAGATTGCAAGACGATGGTATGAGTTTGATCGACGCGGTGTTAGAAGCCTGTCGCTTACGTTTCCGTCCCATCTTGATGACCTCAATTGCCTTTGTGGTGGGCGTGTTGCCATTGGCAATTTCTACTGGTGCAGGCGCGCAAAGCCGCCACGCGATTGGCACAGGGGTGATGGGCGGCATGATTGCGGCGACCTTGTTGGCGGTGTTTTTAGTGCCGGTGTTTTTCGTGGTGATGCGACGTATCTTCCCCGGACATGCGCGCAACAGAATGAATAAAGAAGAGGGAAATCATCATGGTTAAGCACCTCAAAAATCCTGTGTTATTGGCTTTGATTCTGGGCGGATGTTCGCAAATGCCAACTTACGAAAGACCTGCCGCACCAGTTCCGAGTACATGGTCGAACGTTACACAAAGCAGAGTTAATAAAGCCGTAAGCGAAAATTATTTTCCTGATCCGCGCTTGCAAGCATTGATTAAAGTCGCCTTAGAAAACAATCGTGATTTGCGTATCGCCACGGCACGCATCGCTGAAGCCCATGCTTTATACGGCATACAGGCTGGTGATCGTTATCCGAATGTGAATCTGAATACGAGCGGAGCAGAGTCACTCATTCCCGCTAGCGTGTCCGCAACGGGTAGTGCATTGCGCTCCAATCGCGTTGACGTAAATGCCAGCCTAGTTTCATTCGAGCTGGATTTTTGGGGCCGCGTGAGCAGTTTGAATGCGTCAGCCAAGGCCAGTTATTTGGCGACGGAATCCGCGCAGCGCGCGTTCCGTTTGTCGCTGACAGCGGATGTAGTGAATGCCTATTTGTCGGTGCTGGAGTTGCGTGAGCGAACTCAACTGACCGAGGAAACGCTGAAAGGTCGTGAGTCCATACGCCAGCTAATTTCGCGTCGCCGCGATGTAGGCGTGTCCAATGACTTGGATTATCTGCAAGCGGAAGGCGCGTACCAAGCGGCGTTGGCGGAGCGTGCCAATCTGGAACGGCAACAAGCCGCTGCCGAGAATTTGTTGAATTTCTTGCTTGGTACAACCGTTGCGGAAATTAAAGGCTTACCAGCAGGCCGTGCGCTTGCCGAACAAAACATCGTATCGAATGGTTTAAGTGAGGTCTCTGCCGACGTGTTGTTGCAACGCCCCGATGTATTGGCAGCCGAGCAAAAGCTGATTGCCGCCAATGCCAATATCGGCGCAGCGCGTGCGGCGTTCTTCCCGCGCATTTCTTTGACCAGTGCGGTGGGTACTGCAAGCCGTAATTTGTCAGGATTGTTCGATGCAAATAGTGGTGCTTGGAGTTTTCAGCCCACCTTGACCTTGCCGTTATTTGATGCGGGGCGCACCGCCGCCAATGTGGATGTGGCGACGGCACGTAAAAACATCGCCGTTGCGGAATATGAAAAAACTATCCAGCAGGCATTCCGCGAAGTGGCGGATTTACTGACCGCGCGCGAAAAGCTCAATGAACAATTGACCGCGCAACAAGCCAATGCCGATTTGCAAGCGCAGCGGCTGCGTTTGGTTGATGCACGTTATAAAGCGGGCGTTTCCAACTACATCGAAGTGCTGGACGCACAACGCGAGCTTTACACCGCGCAGCAAAGCGCCTTGCAAATCCGCCGCACGGTGTACTCAACCGCCGCGCAACTTTATAAAGCCTTGTCAGTTGAAACGGCGAGTGACAATCAATGATGACCGAAGTCGAAATTAAATCTGCCAGTGAGCAAACGCGCGCACGTTTACTGGAAGCCGCGCGCGAAACTTTTTCACAACATGGCTTTCAGGGAGCGACAGTGCGCGAGATTTGTCGGCGTGCGGAAGCCAATGTGGCGGCAGTCAATTACCACTTCAGCAGCAAAGATGGCCTGTTGAGTGAGGCGTTAAATTTCGACCCGCTCAACGACATGCAGTTGGCCAATGTCGATGCCGCTGAATGCCCCAGAATACGCCTGCAACTTTTCATTCAAGAATTCATGTCGATGTTGCTCGATGAAAAAAAAGCTTCTTCGCAATGCCGCATCATGGCGCGCGAACTGGCTGACCCTACATCTGCATTAGACCAAATCGTGCGCGAAGCCATCGCGCCACTACATGATTTTTTAGGCAAATTGGTCGCTGAAGTTGTAGGCGAAAAAATCAGCAAAGCCGTATTGCGCCGTTGTGTGAATAGCATCATGGGGCAATGCATCTTTTACAGTCATTCCTATCCGGTATTGCAACGCCTGCACCCCACCTTGCGCTACAACCCAAGCGAGATCAAAGCAATTGCCGAACACATCGCCGAATTTTCCTTGTTGGCGCTTCAGCAGATTGCCAAAAAATCGGATTGATGATTCAACGGAAGTTTTTTGTAACTCCAACATCCCCTCTCCCCGCGTGGGAGAGGGTTAGGGAGAGGGGGAACTCTGAGCGTGTCACCCTCTCCCTAACCCTCCCCCATCAAGGGGGAGGGGACTGGTGAGGAGGAGATTTGAAACTCAAGAGATACCCACCAGTTGCTAGCCTTGAATTACAATCTTGCTCATTCATTTAGCTGAGACCATCATGCAAGAAATCACCCTAACCCGCCCCGACGATTGGCATCTTCATCTGCGCGATGGTGCGCTGATGCAATCCATTGTGCCAGACACTGCGCGCCAGTTTGCCCGCGCCATCGTCATGCCCAATCTCAAGCCGCCCGTCACGACTACTGCACAAGCATTGGAATATCGCTCGCGCATCGTGGCAGCGTTGCCAGCAGGCGCGAAATTTGAGCCGTTGATGACGCTGTACCTCACCGACAACACCAGTGCGGATGAAATACGCAAAGCCAAGCAAAGCAGCATCGTGCATGCGGTGAAGTATTACCCCGCAGGTGCGACTACCAACTCCGATGCAGGCGTGACCGACATTCGCAAAACGTATCCCGCGTTGGAGGAAATGCAGCGTTGCGGTATGCCGTTGTTGGTGCATGGCGAAGTGACGGATAGCAGCGTGGATGTGTTCGACCGCGAGGCGGTGTTCATCGAGCGCGTGATGATTCCCTTGTTGCGCGATTTGCCGCAACTGCGCGTGGTGTTTGAGCACATCACCACTCAGCAGGCCGTGCAATTTGTGACGAGCGCGCCAGACCCTATCGCCGCCACCATCACCGCGCATCATCTGCTATACAACCGCAACGCCATGTTCAGCGGCGGCATGCGCCCGCATTATTATTGTCTGCCAGTGTTGAAACGCGAGCTGCATCGCGTCGCGTTGGGCAAAGCTGCAACCAGTGGCAACCCTAAATTTTTCCTCGGCACGGACAGCGCACCGCACGCGCAACACACCAAAGAAACCGCGTGTGGCTGTGCCGGTTGCTACACCGCACACGCGGCGATGGAGTTGTATGCCGAAGCGTTTGAGCAACTGGGTGCGCTAGATAAATTGGAAGGCTTCGCTAGTTTTTATGGTGCGGATTATTACGGCTTGCCACGCAACACTGACGCTATCACGCTGCGCAAGGAAGAGTGGCAAGTGCCTGCGACGCAGGGGTTTGGTGAGCATCAGCTTGTGCCGCTGAGAGCGGGGGAGAAGATGAAGTGGAGGCTTTTATGAATAACGAAGGGAATTTTCGTCAGGAAATTCGTATTGCGTTGTTGATTGATGCCGACAATTCACCAGCTGCAAAAATTGAAATTGTATTAGCGGAGCTCGCGAAAGTAGGTGTAGTGAATATTAGAAGAGCTTATGGCAATTGGAAAAAGCCAGAATTAAAGGGCTGGGAAGCAGCACTTCATCCTTTCGCCATACGACCTATGCAACAGTTTGATTACACGAAAGGCAAAAATGCTACTGATATGAGCTTGTGCATTGATGCTATGCACCTTCTCTATACCGAAAAACCGGATGCATTTGCTATTGTTTCTTCTGACAGCGATTTCACCCCGCTGGTATTACACATCAAAGAACGAGGAGCAAAAGTATTTGGTTTCGGCGCAAGCAAAACTCCAGAACCTTTTGTAGATGCTTGTTCACAATTTTTGGATTTGGACAAAATAGGTCAGGAAATTCCCGTTGAAGCCTCGGGTAACGTACAGGCAACAACACCTTCAAAACCAGCACCACCAGTTAAGGTGACACCAGCCAAATTGCGCCAAGATACACGTCTAGTAAGCTTGATTAGGAACGCTATTGAGGCAGCGCAAGGTGATGATGGGTGGGCGTTATTGTCATTGGTTCGTAATCATATTTCCAATCAAGCATCCTTTGATCCTCGCAACTATGGATATGCAACATTTAGCAAACTTGTCAGTGCGACGGAATTATTTGAGATGTCAGGAGAAGGTACGCCACGTATTTCAGTAAGGAATGCTCGCAAATCGAAAACAGATAAATCTGCGTAAGTCATCATGCCAATATCAAACTACCTCAACTCATCTCCAATCCTCGGTAACCGCGTTTACCTGCACCCTTCCTGCCAAGTCATTGGCGAGGTGACGTTAGGCGATGACAGTTCCGTGTGGTGCAACACGGTGTTGCGCGGCGACGTGAATCGCATCGTGGTTGGGCGCGGGACGAATGTGCAGGATTTAACCATGGGGCATGTGTCGCACAAGACGGCGGAGAAGCCAGACGGTTCGCCGCTCATCATTGGCGACTATGTGACGGTGGGACATTCGGTGATTCTGCATGGCTGCACAATTGGCAATGAGTGTTTGATAGGCATGGGGTCTATCGTGATGGACGATGTGGTGATTCCCGACCGCGTGATGATAGGTGCGGGGAGTTTGGTGTCGCCGGGCAAGGTGCTGGAAAGCGGCATGTTGTATATGGGTCGCCCCGCCAAGGCAGTGCGTGCGCTGACTGCGGAGGAGACGGCCTACCTGCGCTATTCCGCCGAGCATTACATGCGGGTGAAGGACAATTATCTGCGCGGACTGACGGCGTAACGGAGAAAAGAAAATGAGTGTGAATGAGCAAAAAGAAATCTACCGCGCCAAAGTGAATTTGGAAACGTCACAAATGGCGTGGAAAGATTTGCAGCGTTATTTTGCCAGCG
>JABFRF010000115.1 GCA_013141315.1 Gallionella sp.
TCTCGGGTGAGGTGTGTGTAGTTCATTTGTGTAATTTCGACTGGCTGGTCAAAAAGGCATGGATGCTACCGCATCCTGCCCACCTGACCAGCGTTACTCAAAATTGCACTTCATTCCTGAATTCGCCGTACTCAAAAATACTTAAGCGTAAAGAAACAGGGCGGAAAACCGCCCTGTTTTAGTATTCATAATGCTGTGACTTGGCGGTGACTTACAGCAAAGGAACAATCATCAGTGCAACGATGTTGATAATTTTAATGAGTGGGTTCACCGCAGGGCCTGCGGTATCTTTGTAAGGATCGCCGACGGTATCGCCCGTCACAGCTGCTTTGTGGGCTTCTGATCCTTTGCCGCCGAAGTTACCTTCCTCTATATATTTCTTCGCGTTGTCCCATGCACCACCACCCGTGGTCATGGAAATCGCCACGAAAATTCCCGTGATAATCGTGCCGACTAAAACACCGCCTAACGCTTGTGCGCCGAGCGTGAGTCCGACGATGACGGGGATGGCGATAGGCAATAATGATGGAACTATCATTTCCTTAATCGCGGCTTTGGTCAGCATGTCGACGCATGTGCCGTACTGCGGTTTGCTCTTGCCTTCCATGATGCCAGGAATTTCTTTGAACTGACGGCGCACTTCAACCACTACCGAGCCTGCCGCGCGACCCACCGCTTCCATGCCCATCGCGGCGAACAAGTAAGGCACCATGCCGCCGATGAATAGCCCGATGATAACCATGTGGTTGGATAGATCAAAGGTGGTGACTACGCCGCCCAGCTTGGCTTGCAGCGCATGTGTGTAATCGGCGAATAGTACCAATGAGGCAAGCCCCGCAGAGCCAATCGCATAGCCTTTGGTGACGGCTTTGGTGGTGTTGCCCACTGCGTCAAGTGCGTCCGTGATGACGCGCACATCTTCTGGCAAGTCTGCCATTTGCGCGATGCCGCCAGCGTTGTCGGTGATCGGGCCATACGCATCCAGTGCCACTATGATGCCTGCCATCGAGAGCATCGAGGTTGCGGCGATGGCGATGCCATACAAGCCCGCTAAATCATAAGCTCCCCAGATGGCGATGCACACTGCGATGACGGGTGCGGCGGTGGATTTCATCGACACGCCTAAACCTGCAATCACGTTCGTGCCGTGACCGGTGGTAGAAGCTTCGGCGATGTGGCGCACGGGTGCGAATTCAGTGGCCGTGTAGTATTCAGTGATCCACACCATCGCAGCAGTCAGCCCTAGACCAATCAAGGTGGCATAGTAAATATGCAGTGCTGATACCAGCATACCGTCTATCATCACGCCATCGCCCAGCATTTTAGTTGTGATGGGATAGAAGGCGATGGCTGCCAGCACACCAGAGACGGCCAAGCCGCGATAAAGCGCGTTCATGATTTTTCCACCTGGATAGGCCTTGACGAAGAAGGTGCCAACGATGGAAGCGATGATGGAGAAGCCACCCAACACCAGCGGATAAATCACCGCGTTCGCGCCCGCATCCGCCATTAACAAGCCACCCAGCAGCATGGTGGCGATAATTGTGACGGCATACGTTTCAAATAAATCGGCCGCCATACCCGCGCAGTCGCCCACGTTATCACCAACGTTATCTGCAATCACCGCAGGATTGCGCGGGTCATCTTCAGGAATTCCTGCTTCCACTTTGCCAACTAAATCCGCACCTACGTCCGCACCCTTAGTGAAAATACCGCCACCCAGTCGCGCGAAAATGGAAATCAGCGAACCGCCGAAAGCTAAGCCTATTAAGGCATGTGTTGCTTGCTCTGAATTATCGCCCATCATTAAAGTAAGAAATGCGTAGTAGCCTGCCACGCCTAACAGCCCAAGACCCACGACCAAGATGCCGGTGATTGCACCGCCCCTGAAAGAAACGTTCAGTGCGGCATTCAGGCTTTCTTTAGCTGCTTCAGCCGTGCGCACATTGGCGCGTACCGACACGTTCATGCCGATGTAACCCGTCAGCCCAGAGAGAATCGCACCGATGGCAAAGCCAACCGCAGTCTGCCATTTGAGCGCAACGAGAATAATGACGAAGAGGATAGCGCCGACGATGGCGATGGTGGTGTATTGACGGTTAAGGTAGGCGGATGCGCCCTCTTGAATCGCGGCAGCGATGCCTCGCATTTTTTCGTTACCGTCGGACTTCGCTAAAATCCATTTGATGGAAAAGATACCGTACAAAATTGCAACGATGGCACACAGCAATGCAAATCCGAGATCGCCTGACATAATCATCCTCCCCAACAGGTAGAACAGCCCATTGCTCTGACATCACTAGCGGCATGCAAGAGCATCCAAAAGCAACTTCAAGTACGCGAACAGGATACTGCTAATTTAAGGAATTTGCAGGGTGTTTTTCAAAACTAACAATTCAATAATAATCCGTCATTCCCGAAAAATCGGGAATCCAGTCAATCATAAGCACTCGCGTAGCCAGTCCACACTTGGTTTTGTCGGCTGCGCTGCCATACCGAACCAATATTCCTCTACCCTTTTATTCTCTTTGGGTTTAATTCCCCGCTCCTTGCTGCGTAAAGATGGTGGTTAGCTATTTGTTGTACTTAACCTTTCGGGTTTGATACCTCGTAGCTTACTACTAGGAGGCTCATTAGCTTTTTTGCTTAATTATAAATTTCGTCGATTTACAAAAGCACTGTATTTAGTACAATGTGACATGTTTTTTACTGGATACGGTATGCGCGCATGGATAAGCAGGTGATTGAAAGTGAGGCTCGTAAGTTGCAGGTGCAAATATGGACAGAGCATCGTGCTACGCGGTGTTCTGATGCGCCCATTACCTTGTCAGAGTTAGTTAGCCTATTTGATCCAGAGGTTGCGGCATACCATTTGGGTGTCGGTTTTGAGTACCACGAGAAAATAGTTCCTTTCGGTGTTCGCAACGTTAATTTTGAAATAGCTGGTTTAATTGATCGCCAAGCTGGCAAGATTGCCATCTCTAGAAAATTTTCAGCAGAAACAATTAGATTTACTGGCGCGCATGAAATTGGACACTGGATACTTCACCCTCAACAGGTTTTGCATCGTGACAGACCAATAAAAGGACTTGCTAGTGAGATTTCGCGGCGATTGCCTCAAGAGCAAGAGGCTGACTATTTCGCCGCTTGCTTTTTAATGCCTCGTAAACTCGTGCAACAGTCCTTGGAAAATATTTTTAATGTGAAAGTGCCTTTTGAGTTTAACGAGCAAACCTCATTTTGGTTATGTCCCAGTGACCCAGAGTCACTTTTGTGGCCAGAAAACTCTTTAGATCGCGCATTAGCCCTTGCATCCGTTAATAGCTATAGGGGGAAACACTTTACATCGCTCGCAAAACAATTTCAGGTTTCATCAGCATCGATGGCTATTCGGTTGCAAGAACTGAATTTGGTTGCAGGTTAAATTTAACGGATACTGTATTTCCAAAAATAACTAAATTCACGCTAACTATTCTTTCCTTAGAAAGGAAGCGTTGATAGCATGTTAAACAAATCGTTATCTGGCGGAATAATAAGCTCTGTGTTGTCTGATTTTCTTAGTATCACTCCATTAGAATCAATGCCAACAAACTTGCCAATATATTTACCACCTACGGAATCAAAAATCTCTTCACCTACAGTAACTTCTTCGCCACGAGGTAGCAAGTTAACCTTTAGCGATTGACGGACAGTGTGCCGCTTTGCGCTTGAGATTAGCACCTGCCTATCTTCATTGAATCTTGTTTGTTCAATAATTAAAAGCCTTGCTGAAACATCGCGCAATGAAGCAAGTATTAGGGCAGTGTCGTCAGAGATGGGGCTATTTTTTGGAAGCTCAGCTTTCTTTATGCTAAGCAACTTTACAAGGGAATTAACATCGTGTTGGTTTGGCTTTATTGTTGCCTTAATAGCTTCGGTAAGGCTTTTAATGTCATTATTGACGCAGTCAATGCGCAGCTTTTCGTCATAATCGACAGTTCGCAATCCTTGTATATCAAATACTCGCTCAGTACGTGAATCTTTGATAAGTACAACTGGTAGATTAAACGCTTGTCTCACGCCAAGCTCATACATAACATTTGCGTTTTTTGAGCTTAAATCACATATGACTATATCGGCAGTAACTATTCTTTGGAGTATGTCCAGAATAATATGGTTTGCAGATTTTACGTCATCTGCTCTTATTGGATTAAGCTCAAGTGCCGCGCATGTTGGGCGAATTAAATGTTCGTAAACACGCTTGAAATGACCATTGTCATATTCAGGCGGATCAGTGATAGGCATGATAACGAAGCAGGATTTTTGAGATTTATTTTCCATAATAAGTACCCCTTTCGATTACTGGGCAGGACAGTAGTTGCCGTTGTACCAATTTTAGTCTAACGCCGCCACACCTGCCGCTGCGATTTGCCCATCCTGAAATGAACGCACGCCGCTAATGCCAATGCCGCCAACGACTGTGCCGTTAATCAGCAATGGTATACCTCCTTCGGCGGGAATCACGCCGGGCAAGGCGAGATGAATCAAGCGACCGCTGGTGACGGCCTCCTCAGACATTTTGGTGGGGCGTTGAAAAGCTACTGCAGCATTGGCTTTCATAATGGCGGTTTCTACGCTACCGAATTGGGTGTCGTGTTCGCGCTGGAGATAGATTAAATGACCGCCGTCATCGACGATGGCAATGACGACTTTCCACGCGTTGTTTTTTGCTTCGATTTCAGCCGCCGCAGCGATGCGTTTTGCATCGGCCAAGGTGAGGATGGGTTTGCTAGCCATGATTTAGTGGTTCGACAGAATCGTAAAAATCGCGTCGCGTATGCCTTCCATATTGCCGACACCCGAGATGCTCAAACATTTGGGCGCGTGGCTGTCGCCGGATTTTTCCCATTCTGAGTAGTATTCAACCAGCGGTTTGGTTTGATCGTGGTATACGCCGAGACGCTTGATAACCGTGTCTTCTGCGTCATCGGGACGTTGGATCAAATCCTCTCCGGTGATGTCGTCTTTGCCTGGCACTTTAGGCGGATTAAACATGATGTGATAAGTGCGCCCGGAAGTAGGATGCACGCGGCGACCGCTCATGCGCTGGATGATTTCGCTATCCGCCACCTCGATTTCGACAACGTAATCAATCGCGATGCCCGCGTCTTTCATCGACTGCGCTTGGGGCAACGTACGCGGAAAACCATCGAACAAAAAGCCATTTGCGCAGTCGGCTTCTTTGATACGCTCTTTGACCAAATTGATGATGATGTCATCTGAAATTAAAGAGCCGGCATCCATCACTTTTTTTGCGGCGATACCCAATGGGATACCCGCTTTTACGGCAGCACGCAGCATGTCGCCCGTGGAAATTTGCGGAATGTTGAATCGGGTTTTGATGTAGTTGGCTTGCGTACCTTTACCTGCACCGGGTGCACCAAGTAGGATGATTTTCATGGTTGTTTTCCAGAGTTGAGTTGATCGAAAAGTTGTCGTGCTATTTGTAAATCTTGCTCGGTGTCCACGCCATTTGGCGGTGCGTTTTCGGTAATGGTTACGCCGATTTTGTAGCCGTGATACAGCGCACGTAATTGTTCCAAGGCCTCAAAATTTTCGAGTGAGCAAGGCGCAAGTTGACTATAGGCACGCAGAAAGCTAACACGGTATGCGTAAATACCGATGTGGCGGAGGAC
>JABFRF010000037.1 GCA_013141315.1 Gallionella sp.
AAACCCGGTGCGTGATTCCTTCTCGTCCTTCTCATGCGCTTGCTCCTCTATTTATCGTGATTTACACGACTTCGGTTGAGCAAGGCTACCACTTATCAGACTGTCCGAAAATTCAGCTCCACCTCTTGCGTGGAGTGTGCAAAAGATCCACACGCTGTTAAGCGATAGCTTGTATATGGGTGATTATTACTTCAACGTAATTGATTCCAAAACAGGCAAGAAGCGTCCACCCGATGAATGGGTCAAAACCCCCATCCCAGCCGTTGTGGATGCGGCGACGTTTGAACAAGTCCGCATTAAGCGTGAAGCGCGTGCGCCCAGTAAAACCCCACCCCGTCGGGTGAATTGCCCTACGCTGTTAACGGGTCTGTTGAAATGCGGCATCTGTAACCATGCCATGACACTGGTGACGGGTAAGAGCGGCAAGTATCGTTACTACAAGTGTGCCAGCCGACACAATCAAGGCAACCACGCTTGCACCAGTGGCAATCTGGCGACGGAAAAGCTGGATAGCACGGTGCTGACCCAACTGGCAGACAAAGTATTTGCGCCTGATCGTTTACATAGCATGATGACCGCACTACGCGAACATCTTTTGACTTCCAGTAACGGGCAACAGGGACGCATCAATGAATTGAACAAGCAACTCAAGAAAGTTGAGGAACGCCAGCAACGTTTATTGGAAGCGATTGAAACAGGTATTGTGGAACTGGATGAAACCACGCAACGCCGCGCGCAACAACTCAAGGCATCTCGTGAAGCATTGTTGATCGAGCTGGCAGGCGTGCGCAGTGAAACGACCTTGCCCGTGATGGATTATCTGAAAGCCAGTCAGGTGGATGTGTTGGGTAAAGTATTACGGCAGAAGTTGCTGGTGAACGGTTCACCGTTAGCCAAAGACTATTTGAATATCCTGGTGGATGAAATTGTGGTGGAAAATAAGACCGCCACAATCAAAGGCAGTTATGCAGCATTAGCCCAAACCTTGCAGAAAATAAAAATGGGCAACTTGAATAATCAAGTGCCCAGTTTTATACCAGCATGGTGCGCCCGGAGCGATTCGAACGCCCGACCCCTTGGTTCGTAGCCAAGTACTCTATCCATCTGAGCTACGGGCGCAAAAACTAAAAAATACCTCTGGCGGAGAAGGAGGGATTCGAACCCTCGATCCAGGTTTATGCCCGGATGCTCCCTTAGCAGGGGAGTGCCTTCGACCACTCGGCCACCTCTCCGAAGGCCGCGCATCATAATGTAGCCGATGCGAAAGGTCAAACGATTATGCGTCTTGATCCAGATTAAATGCTTTATGCAACACTCGCACAGCCAACTCTAGGTATTTTTCATCAATCACAACAGAAATTTTGATTTCTGAAGTTGAAATCATCTGAATGTTGATCCCCTCTTCTGCCAAGGTACGGAACATTTTGCTGGCGATGCCTACGTGCGAACGCATACCCACGCCCACAACAGAAACTTTAGCGGCTTTGTTGTCACCGACCACATCACGCGCGCCGATATGCGGCTGAACTTTATTCTTCAAAATGTCCATCGTCTTAACAAACTCATTACGATGCACGGTGAAAGAAAAGTCCGTTGTACCATCCACGCCAACGTTCTGGATAATGATGTCCACATCTATATTGGCATCGCTTACAGGGCCAAGGATTTGATACGCGATACCAGGTTTGTCCGGCACACCCATCACAGTAATTTTTGCTTCATCGCGATTGAACGCGATCCCAGAAATAATGGCTTGTTCCATTTTGTTGCCTTCCTCAAAAGTAATCAGCGTACCTTCACCTTCTTCTTCAAAGCTTGATAGCACGCGCAGCTTGACCTTGTATTTACCGGCAAATTCAACCGAGCGAATTTGCAGCACCTTGGAGCCGAGACTGGCCATTTCCAGCATCTCTTCAAAGGTGATCGTTTTTAAGCGACGCGCTTCAGGCACCATGCGCGGGTCAGTGGTATAAACGCCATCTACGTCGGTGTAAATCTGGCACTCATCAGCACGTAGTGCAGCGGCAATTGCTACACCTGTGGTATCCGAGCCGCCTCGCCCCAGTGTGGTGATATTGCCCTCCGCATCCATGCCTTGAAAGCCAGCCACCACTACCACACAATCATTTGCCAAATCGGCGCGAATGTTCTGTTCGTCGATAGACACGATACGGGCTTTGGTAAACGCACTATCGGTGAGAATTTTGACTTGCCCACCTGTGTAGCTCTTGGCATTTACGCCGATTTCTTTGAGTGCCATACACAACAAACCGATGGTGACTTGCTCACCGGTTGAGATAATCACATCCAATTCGCGTGGATCAGGATGGGCTTGAATTTCTTTGGCGAGGGCAATCAGGCGATTCGTTTCGCCGCTCATCGCGGAAAGAACGACCACCACCTGATGCCCCTTTGCTTTGAATTTCGCGACGCGCCGCGCCACATTTTTAATCCGCTCCGGATTGCCGACCGACGTACCGCCGTATTTCTGAACTATGAGTGCCACGATTTTTCTCTATTCCTACCAACAAAAAGTGGCGGCAATTCTAACGCACCTGACCAAAAAAAACGAGGTGAGCGAGGATGCGTTTGTTAAACTTGCCTGCTCAAGAAACATTACTTAACTTCCCATGCTTGAAATAGTTGCCCGCCACACCAATGAAACCACCGCTGAACAACTCGCCACAGCGGGCTACTCTGCTGCCTTGGCACACATTTATGCTGCACGAGGCATCACTCATAGCACGCAGTTGGAACACAGCTTGGCAAATTTATTGCCTTTAGACCAACTCCAAAATGCAGGCACGATGGCAATTTTATTAGCTGATGCGATTGCCGCTCACAAAAAATTATTAGTCATTGCCGATTACGATGCCGATGGCGCAACAGCTTGTGCAGTCGCGGTGCGTGGACTGCGAATATTTGGTGCGCAGGTTGATTTCATTGTGCCGAATCGATTTGAATATGGTTACGGATTAACTCCTGAAATCGTTCGATTAGCAGCGCAATGGGCACCATGCAGTGGCGGGGTACCCAGCGGCGTACCCCTTCAGGGTGCCGCGAAAGAAAAGCCCGACATTCTTATCACAGTGGATAACGGCATCGCCAGCGTAGAGGGCGTGGCTGAAGCCAATCGGCTAGGGATGCAAGTGCTGGTTACAGACCATCATTTACCCGGCGACGTATTGCCCGATGCGGCGTGCATCGTTAACCCGAACCAGCCAGACTGCCCTTTCCCCAGCAAAAATTTAGCCGGTGTTGGCGTGATGTTTTATGTGCTATTGGCATTGCGAGCCGAGTTGCGCACACGAGGACAATTGACGGAAGAGCAAGGCAAACGGGTCATTACACTGCTTGACCTCGTGGCACTCGGCACTGTCGCAGACGTAGTGAAGTTAGATCAAAACAATCGCATCTTGGTTCAGCAAGGTTTACTGCGCATACGCGCGGGCAAGACCTGTGCGGGTATCGCAGCATTATTTGCAATCGCCAAAAAAAATCCGGCGCGTGCCATCAGTCAAGACTTGGGCTTTGCCATTGGCCCACGCCTCAATGCCGCTGGTCGTTTGGAAGATATGCGCTTAGGTATCGACTGCTTACTTAGCGATGATGATGAAGCAGCAACGCTCATGGCAAAGCGTCTAGACGAGCTGAATCAGGAACGACGCAGCATTGAAACCGATATGCAAGAAGTCGCAATGGCGGCACTCGAATCCGTCCAAGTCGCGGACAATTACAGCCTCGCGTTGTTTAATGAGAGTTGGCATCAGGGCGTGATCGGCATCCTCGCTTCGCGCCTCAAAGACAAATTTCATCGTCCCGTGATTGCCTTTGCCTTATCCACCGACAAGCAAGAATTGAAAGGCTCGGGGCGTTCAATCGGTGCGCTGCATTTGCGTGACGCGCTTGATCTCGTCAGCAAACGCCACCCCACTCTGATCAAAAAATTTGGTGGTCATGCCGCTGCAGCCGGGCTAACTATTGCGCATACGGATTATGGAAATTTCGTCGAAGCCTTTGAGCAGGTTATACGTGAACTTTTAAGTGAAGCCGATTTGCAACAAAAGTTAGAAAGCGATGGCGCGCTCACCGCACAAGACATCAACTTGGAATTTGCCCAGCAACTCGACCAACAAATTTGGGGGCAAGGATTCCCAGCGCCAGTATTCGATGATGATTTTGTCGTGCAGCAGCAACGCGTCGTTGGCGAAAAACATCTCAAATTACGTTTAAGCAAATCAGGGCAGCTCTACGAAGCCATATTATTCGGCTATGTTGAATCGCTACCAGATAGCATCCATGCGGCTTACAGCCTAAGTGTCAATGAGTACAACGGCAAACGCAGTGTGCAACTCATCATTCGGCATTGGGAATAAATTTCCTTGGGGAAAAACCATCTATCCACGAAATACACTAAAGGCACGAAATACTTAAACTCCAAAGGCTTGTGAGTTTTCTTTTAGTTTCGTTCGTGCTTTTCGTGTATTTCGTGGACATTTTTTTGCATTGAAGTTGGCATGACTACGGCTCTGATTTCTCGCCATCCTCGCCCCCTCCTTCCGCTATAATTCGCGCCTTTAGAAATTCACGCAAATCATCATGGAAGCCGAACAACTCAACTCCCTTAGTAATCAACTGCAAGATTTAGCCGCACGCAGCGCAGAATTACGGAGGTATCTTTGACTACGATAGCAAGCATGAACGCCTAACAGAAGTCTGCGCACTCTCAGAAAATCCCGACATCTGGAACGATGCCAAACGCGCTCAGGAATTGGGTCGTGAGCGCAAGTTGCTCGAAGGTGTGGTGTTAGGTTTAGATAAGATTAAACAAGACCTGAACGACTCTGACGAATTGTTCGAGATGGCAAAAGCCGAGAGCGACGAAGCGAGTTTGCTCGCAACATCTAGCGACATTCAAGACATCGAAACACGCGTCGCTGCGATGGAATTCCGCCGCATGTTCTCCCACGCGATGGACCCTAATAGTTGCTTCATCGACATCCAGGCCGGATCGGGTGGCACGGAAGCGCAGGACTGGGCATCCATGCTGATGCGTATGTATTTACGCTATGCCGAACGCAAAGGTTTTCAAGTGGAAATTTTGGAACAATCCGATGGTGAAGTCGCGGGCATCAAGGGCGCGTCGATTAAAGTTATTGGCGAATACGCCTACGGCCATCTACGCACCGAAGTCGGTGTGCATCGCCTCGTGCGCAAATCGCCATTTGATTCTGGCAACCGCCGCCACACCTCATTCTCCAGCGTGTTCGTTTATCCCGAAGTAGATGACTCGATTGAGATCGACATCAATCCCGCCGACCTGCGCGTGGACACCTATCGTGCGAGTGGCGCGGGTGGACAGCACATCAACAAGACCGATTCAGCAGTGCGTATCACTCACATCCCGACTAACATCGTGGTGCAATGCCAAAGCGACCGCTCGCAACACAAAAACCGCGCCGAAGCCATGTCCATGCTGAAATCGCGCATGTATGAAGAAGAGCTGCGCAAACGCAACGAAGCCAAACAAGTGTTGGAAGATGGCAAATCCGACATCGGCTGGGGACACCAGATTCGCAGCTACGTGCTCGATCAGTCGCGCATCAAAGATTTGCGCACCAACTACGAAGTGGGCAATACGCAAGGTGTATTGGATGGCGATCTGGACG
>JABFRF010000007.1 GCA_013141315.1 Gallionella sp.
CGACAAACAGCGACGGCGACGGCGATAGCATACGCCGTCGCCGTCGCTGTTTGTCGTGCGATAAGCGTTTCACCACCTACGAAAAGGTGGAGTTGCGTATGCCGCAGGTTGTCAAGCAGAACGGCATGCGCAGCGAATTCGATGAAGAAAAATTGCGCACCAGTTTCAGCCGCGCGCTACATAAACGCCCGGTTTCAGCCGAGTTGGTCGATGAAGCGATTGATCACATCGTGCAAAAACTTTACGCGTCGGGCGAACGCGAAATTGGTTCTCGGCAAGTTGGCGAGATGGTCATGCGAGAGTTGTTCAAGCTCGACAAAGTCGCCTACATTCGCTTTGCCTCGGTGTACAAAAGCTTTCAAGACGTGGGTGATTTTACCGAGGCAGTTGAGGCCGTGCGCAAGTCGCCACGTCGCGCTAAAAAAACTTAAATGTTTTCCGCCGAAGATAATGTTTGGATGGCGCAGGCGTTAAGGTTAGCCGTACAAGGTCTGACGAGCACCAGCCCTAACCCCCGCGTTGGCTGTGTGCTGATCAAAGATGAAAAAATCATCGGCAGCGGTTGGCATCAACGAGCCGGAGAGCCTCACGCAGAAGTGTACGCCTTGCGCGAAGCAGGCGAAGCGGCGCGTGGCGCAACTGCTTATGTCACGCTAGAGCCGTGCGCGCATCAGGGCAAAACGCCTCCCTGTACGGATGCCCTGATTGAGGCGGGTGTGGCGCGTGTCGTGCTGGCAGTGCAAGACCCTAACCCGTTGGTGACAGGCAAAGGCATCGCGAAATTGCGTGCGGTGGGCATCCAAGTTGAGTGTGGTTTGATGGAATCTACCTCGCACGAATTGAATGTCGGATTTTTTGCTCGCATGACCCGTGGTACACCGTGGCTGCGCAGCAAAATCGCCATGAGTCTGGATGGCCGCACTGCGTTGGCGAATGGTGTCAGTCAATGGATTACGGGTGATGCAGCGCGGCAGGATGTGCAGCATTGGCGCGCGCGTTCATGTGCCGTGCTGACGGGTATCAACACTATTCTTGCAGACGATGCACAGTTGAATGTGCGTGATGTTGAGACCTCGCGGCAACCTTTGCGGGTGGTATTGGATAGCCAGCTACGCATCCATTTGGGTGCGCGCATCCTCACTCCCTCTCCCACCGGGGGAGGGCTGGGGTGGGGGAGCGTATTGATCTACACCGCCACTCAACAGCCTGAAAAAATTGCTGTACTCGAAAAAAGCGGAGCAACCGTTGTAGCGTTGCCCAATCAAAACGGACAAGTTGATTTACCCGCGATGCTTAAAGATTTAGCCCAGCGCGGCATCAACGAAGTGTTGGTTGAAGCAGGCAGCATATTGAATGGCGCTTTGCTGCGTGCAGGGTTGGTGGATGAATTGGTGTTGTATCTTGCACCGCAATTATTGGGTGATGTGGCGCGGGGCATGGCGAGCTTGGGTGAATTGACTGAACTGGATCAACGTGTCGAATTGCAGTGGCAAGATGTGCGGCAAGTGGGTAATGATTTGCGTGTTTTGGTTAAAGTAAAAAAATGAACCGTCATTCCCGCGAAAGCGGGAATCCAGCCAAACAAAAAAGCACTCCGCAACGCGGAGACAAACCCAAAAGCCTTATTGATAAAAGCACTGGATTCCCGCTTTCGCGGGAATGACGATGGAAGGAATGTAAATGTTTAGTGGCATCATCGCAGACGTAGGGCATATCGCAAACGCGGCAGATCGTGACGGCGGATTGCGTCTCTCCATCAACACGCACACGCTAGATTTAAGCGATGTGCAGCTTGGTGACAGCATCGCGGTGAACGGCGTATGCCTCACCGTTATTGCCCTAGATGGCAACGCGTTCGCTGTGGATGTGTCGCGCGAGACGCTCAATTGCACCGTGGGGCTGGATGCGATCAACGCACCCGTCAATCTGGAAAAAGCCTTGCGACTGTCAGATAGATTGGGCGGGCATCTGGTTAGCGGTCATGTGGACGGCGTGGGTGAAGTGGTTGCCTTCGGCGACCTGGGAGAAAGCTGGAAGCTGCTAATCCGCGCCCCGCAAGCTTTGGCGAAATTCATCGCCATCAAAGGCTCGATCACCATCAACGGCGCGAGCCTCACCATCAACCAAGTGCAAGGCAACGAGTTCGCACTGAATCTCATTCCTCACACGCTGGCGATGACCAATCTGAAAAATCTAACAGCAGGTAGTCGAGTCAATCTGGAAGTGGATTTGATTGCGCGCTATGTGGAACGGATGATGATTGCAGAGGTGAATTGGTGAGTGCTAGTCGGGTTTCACGAAACGACCGACTATGAAGACAGAGACAAGACCAATAACCGTTGTGCCGCCAATAACTCCAGCAACAGCAGGAGAGCCCATAGCTAGTGCTAACATCGAAGCTCCAAGGGCAGTTAGGCCAATTACGAATCCAAAAAACTGTCCCCTTCTGACCTCCGATTCCATTGCACGTAAGGCCGCAAATTCAATTTCTTGTTGATGCTTCGCATCTGACTCAGCCATTATTAAGATACGTTCAGCTGCACCTTGAACGAGACGTTCATATCCCTCAAGAACCGAAGGAGGTGGCATAGGACCAGAAAATGTGGATTGTTGATACTGAGTAACAGGTTTGTTACTACCGTTTGCGTTAGGCGTAGTAACTGCACCGTTAGCGGTGCTAACAGCGTTCTTAGGCTGCTTTGATTTTTGTGATTGGGGTCGAGCCATTATCAGCAAACGAATTGCAAGCGCGGTTAACAGACTCACCGACATGTGTGAAATGACTAGCCATGCGCTCAGCACCACTACGACGTGGTGCTAGCTGACGAAGATTGCGCGCGGCAGCTAAGTCCATCACACTGCCTGCGCCACGAAGAAAACTTTTTGTTCTGGTATTCATGATTTGAATGATAGCCGTAAGCTGTTCGGTAATCAAGTCGTTATGCGATGCTTAATCGCTTTAGGAATTTTGGTTCATCATTCTCACCCACCGTGATTTACCCCATTCCACCCAAAGCTGAAATGGTAGAATCGCGCCCTTATCGGCGGCGCATGGTGTGCCGCTTTGCAGTTTATTCGAGGTTGGTTACATGGTAGGAATTTCACCCGTTACAGAGATTATCGCGGAGATGCGCGCCGGACGTATGGTGGTGTTGATGGATGACGAAGACCGCGAGAATGAAGGCGATTTGGTGTTCGCGGCGGAATTCACCACGCCGGAAAAAATCAATTTCATGGCGAAGCATGGGCGCGGCTTGATTTGTTTGACGCTCACCGAGGCGCATTGCAAACAATTGGATTTGCCGTTGATGGTGCGTGAGAACGGTTTGCCGTTGGCGACCAATTTCACGCTGTCGATTGAAGCGGCGAGTGGTGTAACCACGGGTATTTCAGCGGCAGACCGTTCGCGCACGGTGCAAGCCGCCGCCGCGAAAAATGCCAAGTCTGGCGACATCGTGCAGCCCGGCCACATTTTCCCCTTGCGCGCACAAAGTGGCGGCGTGTTGGTGCGTGCCGGACACACCGAAGCAGGTTGCGATTTGGCCGAGTTGGCTGGGCTGACACCCGCTTCGGTGATTTGCGAAATCCTCAAAGACGATGGCGAGATGGCGCGCCTGCCAGACTTAATTGAGTTCGCCAAATTGCACGAATTGAAGATCGGCACGATTGCTGATTTGATCGAGCATCGCAGCCAGAACGAAAAGTTAGTCGAGCGTGTGGCACGGCGCAACGTGCAAACCGCGTATGGTGAATTTGAGCTGGTGACTTACGTGGATAAGACCACGCAGCGCACGCACTTGGCGTTGGTGAAGGGCGATATTCGCCATGATGCCGAAACCTTGGTGCGCGTACATGAGCCGTTGTCGGTGTTGGATTTTTTAGAGCAGACCGATCACGCGCATTCCACCAGCGTACATGAAGCATTGCAGAAAATGGCTCAGGTTGAAGCGGGCGTGTTGGTGTTGCTGCATCGCACAGAGACATCGCAAGATTTGCTGGCGCGTGCAACGCTGGATACAAGCAAACAACAAACCACGCAATGGGATCCGCGCAGCTATGGTATCGGTGCGCAAATACTGCGCGACTTGAATGTGGGCAAAATGCGGCTGCTGGCTACGCCGCACAAGATGCCGAGCATGGTGGGATTTGGGTTGGAGATTGTGGGTTACGCGGCACATTAAACCCAGCTGTGTCATTCCCGCGAAAGCGGGAATCCAGTTGATAGAAAAATCCCCGCGCAGCGGGACAAAGCCAAAATTTTGTACGCTACGCGAACTATTTTTTGCTGGATTCCCGCTTTCGCGGGAATGACGGACTGATGAAAATTTGGAGAATTTGAAATGAAAGAAATCGAAAAAAATCACAACGGTAAAAATCTGCGCATCGGTATTGTGCAAAGCCGTTTCAATCCTGAGATTTGCGAGGGCTTGCTGGGCGAATGCCGCGCACAGCTCGTCAAACAAGGCGTGGCGGAAGATGACATCTTGCTCGCCACGGTGCCGGGTGCTTTGGAAATTTCATTGGCATTGTTGCAGATGGCAGAGAGCGAAAAGTTTGACGCGCTGATTGCTTTGGGTGCGGTGGTGCGAGGTGACACTTATCATTTTGAGATTGTGGCGAATGAGTCTGCGCGTTGCATCAATGAAGTTCAGTTGGCGTGTGGCGTGCCGGTTGCCAATGCGGTACTGACCACTGATACCGATCAGCAAGCGATACAGCGCATGCATACCAAGGGCGGCGAAGCTGCGCTGGTAGCCATTGAGATGGCTAATTTATTGCGAGAGCTGACATGAACAAAGATCAAGAAGGCACGTTGGTTGAAGTTAAACATAACGTGAATAAAAGTCCGCGCCATCGCGCACGTGAGTTGGCGTTGCAGGGTATTTACCAGTGGCGGATTACGGCGGGTGATGCGATGCAAATTGAAAAGCAGATTCACGCTGAGAAAAATCTCGGTCGTTACGACAAAGCGATGTTTTCCAATTTGCTGTTAGGCACATTGCGTCAGCATATTGAATTGGAATCGTTGCTTGCACCACACCTTGATCGTCCGCTGGATGAGTTAAGCCCGGTGGAGTTTGCGGTGCTGATGCTGGGCGCGTTTGAATTATCGACGCAACTCGAAGTGCCTTACAAAGTTGCTATCAACGAGGCTGTCGAACTCGCCAAAACCTTTGGTGGTACGGACGGGCATAAGTTCGTCAATGGCGTACTCGACAAGCTCGCCCCGCAAGTACGTACAGTGGAATTTGCAGGACGCGGTTAAAGTGTAATGGGTATCAGCTTGTAAAAATTTGAGGAGGGATGATGTCTGCCACCAATTTCAAAACTGAAAACAACACTTACCGAAAGTTAATTGGTAACGGCTTGACCTATAAAATCCCCCCTTTTCAACGCGACTATAGTTGGGCTGAAAATGAGTGGGAGGATTTATGGGCAGACATTTTGGCGACCATACAAGAGGGCGGGGAGCCTGCCCATTACATGGGCTATCTTGTGTTGCAGTCTAGTGACGACAAAGTATTTGATGTGATTGATGGACAGCAGCGACTGACTACGCTGAGCTTAATTGCGTTGGCAGTGCTTAAGCAGCTAAAGAAATTGGTAGATGAAAAACAGAATGCAAATAGTAACCAGCAGCGTATGGATCAAATACGCCAAACTTATG
>JABFRF010000190.1 GCA_013141315.1 Gallionella sp.
CGACCCCAATCCGGCCAGCCTATACATATCAAATTTGAAATACTTCGATCGTTGTCAGGCGAACTTATGTTGGACAACGACCCCTCCCCCGTCTAGCCCAACACCTCCCGTTACTACCTGTTACTTTTATGCTGGTATTGGTCAGCCAGATACCCAAACAGTTTGCCCCGCCAACGCAACCCCCTCTGCCGCCCCGAGCGTCGCCCAAGTTGTTTGCACCTGCATCAGTCCGTTCGTCCCCAATGCTGCTGCAACAGCTTGTGTTTGTCCACAAGGCACGCAACTGAATGCAGCGGGGACGGCGTGTGTAGAGCAATTCAACCTCACACTCACCAGCCCAGCGGGTGACCTCGAACCTTCCGGCACAGCGGCGGGCGATGCCAACTCAACTAAAGTCATGTCGGTATTCGTAAAGAGCGAAAAAACTGGACTAGCCAAGAGTGGCGCAGTGGTTCGCGTTACGCTTGATGTGCAACCAGGTTCAGGTGGACACAACCATCACGATGCGCAACGCCCAAAGGGAACATTGGTAAAAGGCGCGCCCCCGAATGACAGGCTGGACTGCGCCGCGAATGGGATACCGGATAGCTATGATTGCAAGACGCTAGCAGATGGCTATGCAAAATTCACCTTCAAATCAACCCAAGTATCGGGTACGCATTATGTGAGTGCAACCTGCACTACTCCAACCTGCGTCAACAACCCGCAAACGGCGGTTATTGATGTGAAGGTGGCGGGATTGTTGGATATTCCCGCCTCGCCGTTCTACGGTTTCAAATCGCCAAACGGTGATACCAATCACCCTTACACGTATTTCCTTAAACCAGAATTTAGTAGCAAATTGGAAAAAATCACATCGCTTTACTATAACTACACTTACCTGCAATCGAAGAATGGCGTGATTCCAGACTTTGTAATTACAGAGGGTAGCTTGAAATGGGGCGGTGTACTGGATTGCTTTTTAACTTGTCCCGATTCCGTGCCGTGGGGGCCTGCCCATGTAGAGCATCGGCGTGGTTCGGTAGTGGATGTTCGAGCTAACGGCACACCTGGAGCTATCGTGTACGAGGAGCAATTCAAGGATATTGCGAAATTCTGCAAAGTGGTTATTGGGAGAAAGCATGGCGTTGGCTCTGGTCTGCACTTCCACATAAACCTCAACAACGGTTTAAAGGAGTAGTTATGAAAACAAAATTTGTCATTTTGATTGGGTTATTTTTAGTTTTGCAACCCCTAGCCGTTTTTGCTTATCCGGGCGAAAGCATCGTGCTGGATACCAATGGTGACTACACCATCACTTATTGGAATGGTGTGAGAATATTGCAGGTAAAGCATGTCCCCGCTACAAAGATTGAGCCAACACTGAGTTCCTCATTCAACTTGGGTGGTGCTTGGCTTAACACCTACAGTTACAGCCTTGCTAATGGCCAAAACGCAAAGCAGCCTATTAGATCAATTTACGTTAGAGGAATGACTAGCATATTCAGTCAGCAACCCATGACTGAGATTTCTTCTGGTATGTCTATCGCAGCTTCACTAGCTGCGATGCAAAGTTTAAGTGCGCCAATTGTTACGCCAGCTAGGTGGGAAAGTCTTGCAGGAAACGAACCTGATTCCGCTGCGAAGCAGATTATGTGGTCATTTTATACAGCTAGCCATCCTAACGATCCTTTGATTGGCGTGATGCCTAACACCACTCAATCTGGCTTCGGATTTGCCAGTTTGGATTTGCCTGGTGTGGTTGCGGTGCAATTGGAAGGATACACTCCAATTCAGCAGGGCTACGAGGATGAGGGGCCAATCCCAGATAGCGCAATTTATGCGCAACTCGATCAACTCGAAAAGAATGACTTCCTGTTACGCAACGCCGCCGCCCCGATGATCGCCATCCCCACCCCCTACGATGCAGCGGTGACTTTGGAAAACATCCAGACCCACGCCCACACTTGGATCACCAAGCAATTGCTCAATGCCACTTTCTCCACGCAACTGGATACCTCTTTCCAAGCGGCTATCGCCGCCTATCGCGCCAACCAACCGCAGACGGCGATCATCCAACTACAAACCATGCGCACTTTGATTAAACAGCAACAACCCGATGCGGACAAGAACGATGTCACTCCAACCGTTAACTTGCCCGCACCGCCCGCAACGATAGACCTGCTCGCCGCGCGCATTCTTTACTTTGACCTTGGTTATGTGATTAGTCGGTAGCACAATAATCTGAAGGACTGACTGTGTATTGGTAGTGAAGGAAAAGCGCGCCGCGAGGCGCGTTTTTCATTGGGGCGAGCGATTTTCGGCAGTGTATAATCTCCGCCTCTATTGCGACTTGGTCGCATCAAATTTCAAAGATTGCATGATTAAAAAATTCCTCAAGCGCGTTTTCACCAAGGCTAGTAAAACCAGGGCTGTGGGCAATGCTCAAGTCATTCCATACAAGTTGCATGGCGTGTCACGTGAGCAGATTAGTTTTGGCGCACTCAAGGTGACGGATGGCTTGCAGGCGGCGGGTTTTCAGGCTTATGTGGTGGGCGGGGCGGTACGTGATTTATTGTTGGAACGCACGCCAAAAGATTTTGATATTGCCACGGATGCCACGCCTGAAGAGGTGCGCCGTGTGTTCCGCCGGGCGCGCATCATTGGTCGCCGATTTCGCTTGGTACATGTGATGTTTGGCGAAGAGACGGTGGAGGTTTCAACTTTCCGTCGCATGGTAGAGAGCGAGGATGCACAGACTGATGAACATGGTCGCTTGCTGCGCGACAACGAATTCGGCGATCAAGAGCAAGATGCTGCGCGTCGTGATTTCACAGCGAACGCAATGTTCTACGACCCGACTACACAAGAGATTTTTGATTATCACAATGGCTATGCCGATACGCGTAATCATTTGCTGCGCATTATCGGTGACCCCTTGGTGCGATACCGCGAAGACCCGGTACGCATGCTTCGTGCGGTGCGCTTGTCGGCCAAATTGGGTATAAAGCTGGATGCCGCCACTGCCGCGCCGATTGCAGAGTTAAAAAGCTTGCTCGACAACGTGCCGCAAGCGCGCTTGCTTGATGAAGTGTTGAAAATGTTATTGTCTGGTCATTCGGTGAAATGCGTACAGCAATTGCATCGCATGAATTTACATCATGGTTTGTTGCCACTGCTCGATGTGATTATGGAGCAGCCGATGGGTGAAAAATTCATCATGCTGGCGTTGAAAAATACCGATGAGCGACTCAGCCAGGACAAACCCGTTTCACCCGCGTTCCTATTTGCAGCGTTGCTGTGGCACGAGGTGCTGGCGGCGTGGAATTTGCGTCAGAAAAATGGTGATCGTCCGGTGAGTGCGATGCATGAAGCGATGGATGAAGTGCTCGGTAAACAAAGGGCGCAGCTTGCCATTCCGCATCGCGTTGATGCCGTGATGAAGGAAATTTGGTTGATGCAGTTGCGCTTGGATCAGCGCACTGGCCAGCGTCCCTTCCGTTTGCTGGAGCAACCGCGTTTTCGTGCGGGGTATGATTTTTTGTTATTGCGTTGCGCCAGTGGTGAAGCCGATCAAGCACTGGGTTTGTGGTGGGGTGAGTTTCAGGATGCCAACCTGGAGCGGCGCGCAGAAATGTTGCAGCCAGAATCAACGGGTGAGAAAAAGCGCCGTCGTCGCAAACCACGCAAAAAACCGGAGACAGGTGTCACGAGCGAGTCAGCTGAGTGATGCAGCACGTTGCATTTATTGGCTTGGGCAGCAACTTAGATCAGCCTAGTGAGCAGCTACAGCGTGCTTTTATCGATCTTGATAAATTGCCCAGTACGCGTTTGTTGAAGCGTTCTTCACTCTATCAAAGTGCACCGATTGGCTATTTGGAACAGCCGAATTTCGTCAATGCTGTCGCGCAAATTTCCACAACTTTAACGCCACAAGCGTTGCTAAAAAGTTTGTTGCAGATAGAGCATTCACATGGTCGTGAGCGCACTTTCCAAAACGCGCCACGCACCTTGGATTTGGATTTGTTGTTGTACGACGATGTGCAATTACATGAGCATGGCTTGACCATTCCGCATCCCCAAATGCATTTGCGCGCCTTTGTGTTGCAGCCGTTGCTTGAGATCGCACCCGATTGCACTATCCCTGCTGTAGGCCTCGCGGAATATGCCTTGCAGGCATGCCAACATCAAACATTGGAGCGGCTTGCAGATGTTCTTTAATCGCGCGAGATATGTGGTGGTTGAGGGGCCGATTGGAGTGGGTAAGACTAGTTTAGCGCGTCGCCTTGCTCAACATCTAACGGCTGCAACACTGTTTGAAAAACCAGAAGACAATCCCTTCCTGGAAAAATTTTATCAAGACCCGGCGCGTCATGCCTTAGCGACACAGTTGTTTTTTTTATTTCAACGTAGCAATGAACTGCGTGATATTGCGCAACTCGACTTATTTGGCGCGAGCACCGTAGCCGATTATTTATTTGAAAAAGACCCATTGTTCGCGCGACTCAATTTGAGTGATGCTGAATTTGCGTTGTACCAACAAATCTATCAAACGCTGAAGCCGCAAACGCCCTCACCAGATTTGGTAATTTATTTGCAGGCCGCGCCTGAGGTGTTGCTGGATAGGGTACGTGGGCGCGCGCAACACTATGAGCAAAGCATTACCGAAGGTTATTTGTCGCGTTTAACCCAAAGCTATAACGAATTCTTTTATCATTACGATGCATCGCCTGTGCTGGTGGTGAACAGCGAGCATTTGAATTTTGTGGATGGAGATGAAGATTTTTCCGAGTTGTTGCAGCGCATAACCGATATGCGCGGTCAGCGTGAATTTTTTAGTAGGGGGTAGAGATGCGTACTACATTGACTAAATTGCAGGCTATGCGCAACAAGGACGAAAAAATCGCTGTGCTAACGTGCTACGACGCGAGCTTCGCCGCATTGCTGGAAGGGCAAGGCGTGGATGTGTTATTAGTGGGGGATTCGCTCGGCATGGTATTGCAAGGCCACGATACCACGCTGCCCGTAACATTGGACGAGATGGCCTATCACACGGCTTGCGTGGCACGTGGCGCGAAGCAAATTTTTATCATCAGCGATATGCCGTTCGGTACGTTTCAAATCAGCCCGCAAGAAACCTTCGCTCATGCTGCAAGGCTGATGGCAGCAGGCGCACAGATGGTCAAGTTGGAAGGCGGTGCATCCATGGTTGAAACGGTACGTTTTTTAACTGAGCGCGGCATTGCAGTCTGTGGGCATATTGGCCTCACGCCGCAATCGGTACATCAACTTGGTGGCTATCGCGTGCAGGGCAAAGACTCAGCGGATGCACAGCGATTGTTACAAGATGCGGTGGCATTGGAGCAAGCGGGTGCAGGCATGTTGGTATTGGAAGCAATCCCTTCCTTGTTGGCAGCGGAGATTTTCGCACAATTGACCATCCCTACTATCGGTATTGGTGCGGGTGCTGCGTGCTCAGGACAGGTGTTGGTGTTGCATGACATGTTGGATATTTATCCCGGCAAAAAAGCCCGTTTCGTCAAAAATTATATGCAGGATGCGAGCAGTATTGCGCGGGCGGTGGCGAACTATGTTGCTGAAGTAAAGGCCGGCATGTTTCCAACGCAGGAGCATAGTTTTTAATGCAAATCATTTCAACTGTCGCTGAACTGCGCGCACGACTCCCC
>JABFRF010000067.1 GCA_013141315.1 Gallionella sp.
GTCTTCCCCTTAGCCAATTCATCGACCAATTTATCGAGATAGCGTATTTCTCGCATCAATGGCTCTTGAATGTTCTCTATTCGGACACCGCAAATGACACCTTTAATCAAGGCTCGTGAAGGATTCAGCCTGGGTGCTTCGCTGAAGAAGGTTTCAAAATCGGTTTGCTTTTTCAATTGCTCTTCCAAAGCGTGCTGACTGTAGCCCGTCAGCCAGCCAATCAGCGCATCCACTTCCGATTTTGTGCGTCCCTTCCTCTCTGCCTTGGCGACATAGAGCGGATAGACGCTGGCAAAGGAATAGAATCTTTTGGTTGTCGTACTCATCGCACCCCCTAACTTAAGATTTCCCCGCCATCATGGCATCACAACGTCGCTGCATTTCCTCGAACGATACATCTTCGATATGCGTGCTGACATGCCAGCGATGTCCGAATGGATCAATTAGTGCCGCCGAACGCTCGCCGTAGAATTGATCCTTAACTGCTTCAAGCACTGTCGCGCCCGCCTCCACCGCACGTTGAAAAGTCGCATCAACATCACTGATGCGCAGGGCAATGGTGACAGGCGAGCCTCCCACCGTAGTCGGGCTTTTGTTGCCCCATGCGGGATTTTCTTCCGCGAGATACAACACGGCATTGCCGAAAGCCAGCTCGGCATGTCCGATCTTGTTGCCCGGCTGCATGATGAGACGACCCACCTCTTTCGCGCCAAATATGTTTTTGTAAAAATCTATCGCCGCTTCTGCACCCTTCACCGTAAGGTAGGGGGTAATCGCAGACAGGCTTTCAGAATTTATCTTATTTGTACTCATGGCCATCTCCTTGTGTTATTTACGATTTACTTTGGCAATTGAACATCCACTGCGTGCCAAATTTATCTGTGAGGCTGCCGAAATAATCGCCCCAAAACATCTCGGTCAATGGCATCTCCACCTTGCCACTTTCCGACAGTAATTTGAACAGCCGATTGGTTTCGGTGCGCGTGTCGGGCTCAAGATTGATATACACATTGTTGCCCTGATTAAGCTTGAAGCCCATGGAATCCGGTGCGTCCGTTCCCATCAACACATGCCCGCCCAAAATTGGCAGCGCGACGTGCATCACCAGATTTTTATCCGCTTCATTCATCGGCGGTTGCGCAGGATCGGGCGGCACATCTCTCATCCGCGCGATAGGTGCGGAAAACTCCGTGCCAAAAATAGTTTTATAAAAGTTAAACGCGGCCTCGGTTGAGCGAGGGAAGTTCAGATAGGTGCTAACTTTAGCCATTTTATGTTCCTCCATTCTGGAAAAAATTATAGGGCGAGTTATACCCGCAGTTGCATGTCATACTAAAATTGGCGGGTGTGACCCGCCCTACATTACTTATATTTTCCCGTGATATTTTGGGTCAAAATCCACCATCCATTCAATACCGAATTTGTCTCTAAACATTCCAAAATATGAACCCCACGGACTCTCGCCAATTGGGAATTCAATTTGTCCACCTGCTGAAAGTCCGTTGAACAATTTGTCCGCTTCTTCTTTGCTACTTGCACTGATAGAAATTTTGCTTCTGTTTTCGTTTTCATTTGTTTGTCCCATACTTTCTGGAACGTCATTGCCCATTAAAAAGTTTGTACCGATAGGCAAAGCAATGTGCATTACTTTATTTGCTTCACTTGCATTAACTGGAAAATCAGGGCTTGCTAGGTCTTTGAAACGCATTATCTTTGCGAACTCTCCGCCAAATACTGATTGGTAAAAATTGAATGCCGCTTCGGCATTCCCGTTGAAGTTAATGTGGGGATTGATAAGTGCCATTTTTTCTCCTTAGTTTGTTTCGCTTATTTAGAATGCATGGGTACGATTGTCCTGTCATCTATATCGTCCAGCCAAGCTAGCGCTGTTACCTGCTTTGCCTAAATTGGCGGGTGTGTCGCCCTACTTTATGATTCACAAATCGCCTTGAGTTTGTCCAAAGCCTTGCGCCAACCGTCGATCATAAAATCCACATACTCGTCGGGCATGGCAGTGATGTCCACTCGCAAGGTGGTCACGCCACTCTTCTCGGTGTAGGTGTAATTCTCGAATGCGCCTTGCCATTGCTGTTTTGCGTCTGGCACGCCATCTTTTACCTCAGACAGCATTTCGATGGACAAAAATTCAGCGGGACGATGTTCGGCGATGCGTGCGCTCATGCCCGATCCCTTTCCATCACCGAATAGAATTTGCGAACCCTTATCCCACGATCCTTGGTAGCACGATCCTTCCGCAAAAGCCGATGTCCACTCGCGGTAGGTTTTATCGGCCAGCATGAGTTGATGAACGCGTGCCTTGGGTGCGTTAATCTCTATAGAGAAATGGAGTGGTTTCATGGTGTTCTCCTTTCAAAAAGTTGTACAGCTAAGGTAAGCCATCAGAACGATCCCGTTTTAACCTCTCCTGCCCGCCTGAACTTTGCAGTGATCACGCCTGCTGGAGTTGATTTCGATTCAAGCAGCGTAAATGCGGCGGGAATAGTGCCTTTATCAAACAGGTGTTTCCCCGATCCCAACGTCACAGGGAATATCATCAACCATAATTCATCCACTAAGTCATGCGACAACAGTGTTTGAATGAAATTGGCACTGCCATAAACTTGTAGCTCTGAACCTTGTTGCTGTTTAAGTTTTTTAACTTCAGCCACGACATCACCGTTTAGAAAGCTAGTGTTTTGCCAGCCGTGTTGGGTGAGCGTCGTGGAGGCGACGTATTTTTTGGCATTGTTAATGGCAACACCGAAGGGGTCGTCTTGATGATGCGGCCAATAGGATGCCCAAATTTCAAAAGTCTTTCTGCCCAACAATAAATCAAATGGTTGCCCCATCTGTTCCGACATGATTTGAACGCCAACTTCATCAAAATACGGAAACGTCCATCCCCCGAATTTGAAATTGCCGCTGACATCTTCTTCTGGCCCACCTGGTGCTTGCGTTACGCCGTCAAGAGTCACAAAAGTAGTAACAATTATTTTTCTCATGGTTGTCTCCTTTGACTATGCTGCACTCGCGCCCCGCTTCCCCTTGCGCATTCCGTTGTAATCAAAAATATGGTTCGCTGATTTTTTAAGCCACCCACGCAGTGCTTTCACATCAATCTCTGATTCATGCTTAAACTGTATTTGTGCAGCCTTGAATTTCCCCGATGCCCTGAGCTCAGGCTCATCAAATAATTGACCACTCCAAAAAAGCAGATTGACCGTTTTCTTAGCCGTGATGTTGTAGCCAACGATAGGGTCTGCGCCGATAAACCAAACAGGATTGGCGTACCAGATTTTGCAGGTGGAAGTGGACAGCGTCGCATCAATCTCGTTGCGGAGCGCATCGCAAATCGCGGCATGTTCTGCTGTTAGCGCAAGGTTGTATTGGGTTATGGCTTCAACGCCTTCCGACTTTGATTCGGATGGCTGGGAATTTTTTGTGGCTGATGATTTCGTCATTTTGTGTGCCTCCGATATTTTTATTTCGCGTCGTAAGCGCGCTGCAAACCCGCGATGTCAATCTTGATCATCTTCATCATCGCCTGCATCACGCGCCCCGCTTTAACGGGGTCGGGGTCGCTTATCATCTGCCCTAATTGCCTAGGCACAATTTGCCAAGTGATGCCAAATTTATCGGTCAGCCAAGCACACTGCATGGGCTTGCCACCTGCCGATAATTTATCCCAGTAATAATCGACTTCAGCCTGATCTTCGCAATCCACCACAAAAGAAATCGCGGGAGTGAACTGAAACATCGGTCCAACATTCAGTGCCACGAACTTCTGCCCAAACAATTCAAAGTTGGCGGTCATCACCGTGCCATCTGGCATGGGCGTGTTTTTTCCGTAGCGCGTGATGCTGATGACTTTTGCATCCTTGAAAATGCCAAGGTAAAAATTCATCGCCTCTTCGGCTTCATAGGCAAAGGTTAAAAACGGGGTGATTTTTTGCATGATATTTCTCCTAAACTTGATACAGGTTGATGAGGTTGCCGCACGTATCTTCAAACACCACCGTCTTAACCGGCCCAGCTTGTTTCGGCTCACCACGGAATACCACACCGAGATTTTTCAGGCGCGAATAATCGGCATCTATGTTTGTGGTCGCCAATGCGGTGGACGGAATTCCTGCGAAAAATAACGCAGCTTGAAAAGTCTTGGCAGGCTCAAACCCCATAGGCTCTAATACCAACTCCAAGTCGTCACGCCCCTCTGGTGAAACAACCGTCAGCCAGCGAAACTCGCCCATCGGTATATCAAATTTCTTAACGAACCCCAACGTCTCGGTATAGAACTTTAGTGCCTTATCCTGGTTGTCCACTAATACGCTGTTCAGTTTTATTTGCATGATGTTCTCCTTGTATAAAAGTTAAGTCCGTTTTCGCATGTATAGATAACCGCCTAACCAAGCGTAAGGCAGCGACAGTACGATGAGCGACAGCGGATACCACACGTGCCCCAAGTCCCACATAGCCATCGCGCCCAAGCTCGATAACACCATGCCGATGCCGCCCAAAATTAAAGCGTGGCGCATCGGGTTGGCTGGGGCTAAACGTGCCGTGATATAGCAACCCAAGATGGAAAAAATCGCACGGTAACTCGATGCCAACAATAGCCCCTCATCCGTTAACGGCTCGCCGCGCTTTGGCATCCAGCCTATAGATTCAAACAGCGCGTCCATGCCGTTGTGGGTGATGAAGATAAAAATCAGCCCTGCCAATACCGCCAAAATGCTGCGTTTCATGATGTTCTCCTTAGTTGTGCGGACAGGTTTATTTCTCTGCGAGCACTTTAAGATTGGCGAGACCTTCCTCAAAGTCTTTGCCTATCATTTTGTCCATGTCAAAAAACACGCCCATGATTTTGAGAACAAGTGCCATCGGCCCATACATTTTCCAATTGACCTGCGTGCCATCGCCTTGCGCTTGCAACACCAAATCAGCCATGTTGTGTCCTTCAAACGGCTCATAAAAATCGAGTTTGATTTTCACTTTTTGATTGGGGATAGATTCGACAATCGTCATACTGCCTTTACCAACATCGGAGTTTCCTTCCCACGCATACGCTTCACCCACGCCGCTTGCAGCACCACTGTGAGTTTTCCTCATGTTTGTGTCTTTACGCTCCCATGCTGACCACGCTTGCCAGTTATGCAGGTCATTGATTTGCGCAAACACCTTTTCAGGAGAAGCCTTAATGACAGCGGAACGCTCAACCGTAAATGTGTCAGGCTTGGTTGAGGCGTAAATTAGAATGGCGGCGATAACGACAACGATGGTTATAAGTATTTTTTTCAGCATGATGTTTCTCCTTGTTAGTTAGACCGAAATAAAACGGTTAAGCGCTGCAAGCTGTCTTCCCAGCCTTGGCGATAACCCGCCTGCGTTGCTGCTTCGCGTTGTGCTACGGACATAAAACGGGTATGCAGAGTGAGCGTGGTTTGCCGATTATGTTCTGTAAATGTTACCGTTACGCGTGAGTTTGGCGGCAATCCCGCGCCGCAAGGATGACCCACAGCGGTCTCGCCGTCATACACGATGCGTTCAGGCTCAACAATTTCGTGGAACATGCCACGACAGGGATAGCTAGTACCATCGGGCGCACACAGAGTTAAAGCAAAAAGACCACC
>JABFRF010000071.1 GCA_013141315.1 Gallionella sp.
GGATTGCCGCACGTTCTGTATCAAACGCAAACGCCACTCGTCACACTCCGCCTTCACAATCGAAACGCAACTCTTTCATATTTGTGTGCTTTGATCCTTTGAGCGTATCCACGGTTGGTCTGCCCAAGTGGGGGCCAAATTCTTGAAGAAGCCTAGCGTGGGCGAGCAATTCATCTTGGAGCGTGCTACCCATCGCCTTAAATTCGGCGTGAAAGTCATCGTGAAAGAGTACGCTCCAAAGCATGAGGGGATTATGTACTTAAAGACATATCATTTCAAGATAGTGGTCATCGTCTTTGTTATATGCTGTTTGACCGTTGCTGGGAAACGACGTGGCTGGTCAAGCAAACAGGGCGTTGCACAGAATTTGGATTTAATCAGTGCTTCCCTAAGTTATATCTCGCTGAATACCCCATCCGCAAAAACTAGCGCACAGCGCACCGTTTTACCTGCATACACCGATTGCATCGCCGTTTGATATTCCTGCATTTGTGCTTGATGTCTCGCCGCATCTTCACTGTCACCCAGCTTGTAATCCAGCACCCATACCTCATTGTCGAATTCCACGAGGCGGTCGATACGCTTTAATTCGCCCGCCGCGTTGACGTAGGGCATTTCGTTGCTGGCACTGCGGTACTGTTGTGCATTGAAGAAGCGCGCGAGTGTCGGTGAGGTGAGCAGGTGTTGGGCTTGCTGCCAGAGGGATTCTATTTCGCTGGCGGGGATGTTTAGGCGTTGTTGGAGAGCGGCGCGTTGCATTATCGAGCGTTCCCCCACCCTCGATCCCTCCCCCGATGGGAGAGGGAGGAAATTGGTGAGGTGTTGCAGCAACGCGTGCAGCCATATTCCACGGCGTTGTGCATCGGTCATCACAGCTCTACGTGTGCCGGTGGGCATGGGCTGGGTGAGTCGCTGGTCAATCGTTAACGGTGTCATTGCTAGCACGCCATCCATTGTCGACACTAGCTCTAACAGCAAAGGGTTTTCGGCTTGCGCCGTGTGCACATTGGCGATGCGGTCGTACCATGTGCCTTCTATACATTCGCCGCTGCCGCTCACCAGCAGCACTTGTTTGGCGCGGGTCATGGCGACGTAGAGCAGATTCAAGTCTTCGCGGTCGGCCAATTCTTTATCCGCAGCAAAATACTTTTCGCGCGCCGCACCGTGGCTGGCTTTGTCGGTGTACAGCGAGAAATGCGCGGGGCGTGTGTCGTTGGTCGGCCAATCCAGCAATACGTCATAGCCTTTATCGACGGGGGCTTTGGCGTTGCTATCCAACAGCCACACCAGCGGGGCTTCCAAGCCTTTTGCCTCGTGTACGGTATAAATGCGCAGGGCATTGCCTGCTTGATCGACCGCGCCTTCGTTGGGCGATTCGTTATCGTCCGCTTGTTTGAGCTGCGCCAGTTCGCGCAAAAAGCGCGGCAAGCTCGGATAGCGTCCGGCATCGACATTCAGCGCAATTTCCATAAACGCCTGCAAATTCGCCAACACCGTGGCACGCATCGCCAGCGGCACGGCAGCGGCATAACGATGTTGCACGTCGGCATCGAAATAAATTCGATCGAGCAGATCATGCACGGGCAATATCTCGGCGAGCGCAGTCCAGCTTTGTAGTAAAGAATGGGCGCGTTGTAGGTGGGCGGAGGCATTACCTGATTCGACTAAGCTTTGTAAGCGCAACCACCAGGTAGGAGCAAGCGCCGCTTGCGATTGCTCGTTTGATTCGCGAGCTGGGCTCGCTCCTACAATCAGCATCAAATCTTCATCGCTGCATGAAAACAATGGCGAGCGCAGCACATGCGCCAGTTGCAAATCGGCGAACGGTGTCATGATGAAAGTCAGCAATGCCTGTATATCCGAGGCTTCCAAGGTGTCGAGCAAACCGCCGCGCCGCGAAGTGAGATAGGGAATATGTTTGGCACGCAAGGCTTGCTCGTAAATTTTAAGATGCGTGCGGCGGCGCACCAGCACCATGATGTCGCTCCACTCAACTGGTCGAATGCCCTTGTCGGAATGAATGTGCCATTGCCCGACGATGCTGAGTAATTTTTCGGCGAACTGCGTGGCTTCTAATTCACGCGCGCCTTCTTCGCGGTCGGGATAGGCTTCGATGAGTGGATTACGTAGTGTAATTTCCACGCTTGCTCCCTCACCCCGTCCCTCTCCCGAAAGGAGATAACCAGCGACTTGCCCGCTTGCGGGCTTAGTCGAATGGCTAGTTGCTTCATCAGGGAGTTGCGTTGCTAACGGCAAGACTTCCACATATCCCGGCAACTCGGTTTGATGCGCACTATGGGTTTCAAATCCTGCAAATTTAGGCTTGCCGTCATGCAAACCGTCGAACACGGCATTCACCGTTTGCAAGATGGCAGGGGCGTTGCGGCGGGTTTTGTTTTGCGATAAATACACGGCTTGATAATTTTCGGTGAGGAATTCACACACCACACCAAACAGGCGCGCATCGGCTCGGCGAAAGCGATAGATGGATTGCTTGGGGTCGCCCACCACAAAGATTTTCGGCTCGCTTTGCACGGCTGCGCTTGCTGCAAACCATGCTTGCAGAATTTGCCATTGCAGCGGATTGGTGTCTTGAAATTCATCCAGCAACACGTGGCGATAACGGCTATCGAGTTTGTATTGCAGGTATTCGGCATGCGCACTGTGATTGAGCAACTGGCACACGCGCCATTCCAAATCAGCAAAATCTAACGACTGCTGTTGCTGTTTTAATTGCTGATAGCGTTCCAACAATCCCACACCACAGCGCAACGCGTGCTGATTGAAACGATAGATGGCTTGCGCCTGCACCTGCTGATACGCATCCCACACCTGACTACGCACGAGCTCCACCGCGTTGTTAAGCGCAGTGGCATCTTGCCCCTTGTTGGCTTTAATGATGCGCGGCTCATTTTTCAACGTGAACAATTCAGCCCACAGCAAATCAAATTGTTGCGCTGGTGGCAGCGTGCCAACCAAAGGAATCAGCAATCTTTCTGCTTTGGTTTTTTGCGCAGCACTGGCATTAAGCTGAGCGGTCAAGCCACGCACATCATCGGCAAAATGCTTTTTGGCAAACAGCTCTGCGTAAGGGTCGGCAGCCATATCCACTTGCAGTTCCGTGCGCAGATTTTCCAGCGCGTAGTCCAGCGGCGCTTCTTGCCCCGCCGTGTAAGCCCACCATTCGCTGCGTTTGTCGGCGAAGGCACGCAATATTTTTTGTGTGCCGAACAGTCCCAGCTCGGCGAACAACACGCGCATGGATTGCGCGATCTCGCTGTCCGGTTGTTGGTGCAAACCAGCAAAGAACAAGGTGCTCGCTTCGTCCCACAACGCGCCGGTTTGCTCAACCAATTGCACCCCGCCCGCCATGCCAGCATCCAACGGCGCGCGTTGCACGATTTGCATAAACCAACCGTGGAAGGTGTTGATGGTCAACGCGGGTTGTGCCAACAAGAACTGCTGATACAAGCCGCGCGCTTTGGGCAACATGGTTGCCAAATCGTCCTCTGCTATAGCGCGTTCGCGTAAGAACTGACGCACGAAGTCATCGTCTTTTGTCGCCAAGTCATACAGCCAATCGCGCAATCGCGCTTGCATCTCCTGCGCGGCTTTGCGCGTGAAAGTGATCGCCAATATCTCGCCGGGCTGCACGTCATCCAGCAGCAGACGCACGATGCGCGACACCAGCAACCAAGTCTTGCCGCTGCCCGCACATGCTTCAACGACGACGGAGTTTAGCGGGTCGAGGGCTTTTTGATTATTCATTAAACCCCTCCCGTTCCGTCATTCCCGCGCAGGCGGGAATCCAGTGAAAAAAATAATTCTCGCACAGCGAGACCACAAGGCTTTGTCCACTTCCCCAAGCCAGATCACCTGAGGACAAGCGCGGCTTATTGAATTGTCTGGATTCCCGCCTGCGCGGGAATGACACCGTTATGTTTTTCGCGGCAGCAGGTGAAATATAGTTCATATACTCTCCCACGAACCCTGTCTACACAAGCCACGCATTTCGCAATACGTACAAGCCGATTCCACGCCATTGGCGGGCAATGCTGCGCCGCTACGCATTTGCGCAAACACGGTTTGCAGCCGTTCGATATTCAGTTGTGCCAATTCGTCTATCGCGTGTGCAGGTGCGACAGTTTTCACATACTCACCTTCCAAACTCACAAAGGCAGCCTCGTGCGCGTTACGAACATGAGCATAGCAAGCCAACTGCACATCTTCACCCGCGTCCTTCAATTTATTTTTCAGTGCCGTTACGGCCTGCGTTTTGTAATCCAACACACATTCGGTTTCCGCTGCATCAGCACGTTTGTCGATGCGATCTATGCGTCCACGCAACACCAGATTTTCTGCGACCACCACATCAAATGACACTTCAGCGGCGGCATACCGCCAGCCGGAATGTTCGCGCTCCAATTGACTATCCAGATAAGCGGGAATCATCGCCTGCCAGCGCAGCAGCCAAGCGAGTGCGAGGTAATCGTGATTCATAGCATCGGCAAAAACTTCGGTGCTGATACGCTGCAATTCAGTCGTTAGATGTTCACGATTTGCATTCATCAACAACGGGTATTCACCATGAAAACGTTGCAGCAACGCATGTACCCATGTGCCGTAATCACGCTTGTCTATTTCTTCTCGCACCTCATCTAAATCATTCAAGCGCAGCACATGGCGCGCATAAAACTGATAGGGACACGCAACCAGACTGTTATAACCAGACGGCGAGATGCGTTGCGGCAACAAACTTGTAACGACGCTAGGACGAGGCATATCAGCAGATGCTGGCAACTCAAATTCAGCATTACGCACATTCGCCACATCCAAAATTTTACTCAGCTCACATGCAGCCAAATCATCGTCATAAGCCAAAACATGCAAGGCGCGCAGCATCTCGAAATGCGGACTAAGCAGATTCGGCTCGCCATTTTTTCGCGCCTGCCACGTCACCAACACTTCATCATTGAGTGCCAACAAACCCAGCAAATCGTCGCGAGCCGCATCGCGTTGCACACTGCTCAGCGGCAGACCCAACGCGGCGCGCACGGCATCGTTGAACCACAAACTATTGCTCGGCGTGGGCAGATGCTGCGCATCGCAGCCCAGCAGCAACACCGCATCGAAGCTGCGCCAACGGGTCGCTGCCAGGTGGGTGAACAACACCGGACTCTCCACACTCGTGTCGCGGAAGGTATTGAGATCGAGTTGTTGCGACAGCCAACGCTTCCATTCCGCGAAGCTGCAGCGCGTGGTGTCTTGCTGCAACTCATCGCGCCACTGCCCCAACAATTGCAGCAACTGCTGCCCCGCCGCATCGTTAGCCCAAGCAGGTAATACACCCAAAATATCTAGGCTGTTATGCAAGGCTTGCAACCACTGACTCAACGTCACTCGACTCTTGGGTAACACTGCCGCCGCCTGACGCAAGCGCGCCAATGCACGACTCAAATCAGGGTCGGTATTGGTTTCTATAAAACGGTCCAGATTGCTCGCCACACCCTGTTTACGCACCATCTGCTCGAACCTATAC
>JABFRF010000087.1 GCA_013141315.1 Gallionella sp.
GGCAGCGATTCATCCAATCCAACATCGTGCCCTTCGCAATTCATCAGCACGAAGCGAGTCGCGTTCCACAGTTTGTTACAGAAATTTCGATAACCTTCGCAACGCTGCATGTCGAATTTGATATCGCGTCCCGGTGAAGCGAGCGAAGCGAAAGTGAAGCGCAACGCATCCGTGCCGAACGCAGAAATGCCCTCTGGAAATTCTTTACGGGTGCGCTTCTCGATCTGTTCGGCTTGCTTGGGATTCATCAATCCGGTGGTGCGTTTCTTCACCAGCTCTTCAAGTGTAATGCCGTCGATGAGGTCAATCGGGTCGAGCACGTTGCCCTTCGATTTACTCATCTTCTGCCCTTCCGCATCGCGGATCAGGCCATGCACATACACGTCCTTAAACGGAATTTTTCCCGTGATGTGCTTGGTCATCATCACCATGCGCGCCACCCAGAAAAAGATGATGTCGAAGCCGGTGACCAGCACCGAAGAAGGCAAGTATTTTTGCAGCAATAAATTCTGCTCGTCTTGGGTTTTGTCGCCCGTCCAGTCCAGCGTGGAGAATGGCCAAAGCGCGGAGGAGAACCAGGTGTCGAGTACGTCTGGATCGCGCCTGAGCCCCTTTTCTCTTAAAACGTTAGCGGCATCATGTTGCCCCTTTTCTTCTAAGTATGCCAAGCTTTTTTCAAATTGCTGTTGCGCTTCAGCTAGTGTGAGAGCCACGAATTCGCGATTAAAACCATCGTACCAAGCGGGAATTTGATGCCCCCACCACAGTTGGCGCGAGATGCACCAATCCTGAATGTTGTTCAGCCATTGGTTGTAAGTGTTCACCCAATTCTCCGGGTGGAATTTGATCTCGCCTGAAGACACACATTCCAATGCTTGTTCGGTGATGCTCTTGCCGCCATCGCCTGCTTTGCTCATGGCTACAAACCATTGGTCGGTGAGCATCGGCTCGATGACCACACCCGTGCGATCACCGCGCGGCACTTTGAGTTTGTGCTTCTCGGATTTTTCGAAAAGACCTAGCGATTCAAGATCGGCTACGATTAGCTTGCGTGCAACGAAGCGGTCGAGGCCAACTAATTTCTTGGGTAAGTCGATGGATTCAAGAGGTGTGCCGTCGGCAGAATAAGCATGTGCCCCCGAAGGAATGAATCCTTCCAAATTTAGAACAATTATTTTATTTAACTTGTGACGTTGTCCAACCGCATAGTCGTTGAAGTCATGCGCAGGTGTAACTTTCACCACGCCCGTACCAAACTCTTTATCGACATACTCGTCTGCAATAATCGGAATGTTGCGTTCGCACAGTGGCAGTTTGACTGCCTTGCCTATGAGGTGTTTATAGCGTTCATCTTCAGGATGCACCATCACCGCCACGTCGCCGAGCATGGTCTCAGGACGTGTAGTGGCGACGGTGAGATGGGTTAAGCCAGCCACGTTATCCACTTCGCAAAGCGGATAGCGGATGTGCCACATGAAGCCGTCTTCTTCTTCCTGCACCACCTCTAAGTCGGATACCGCTGTGCCGAGTTTTACATCCCAGTTCACCAGCCGCTTGCCGCGATAGATCAAGCCTTCGTTATAAAGACGCACAAACGTTTCGGTGACGGTTTTGTTCAACGCGGGATCCATCGTAAAGCGTTCGCGTGACCAATCAGGCGAAGTGCCGAGGCGGCGCATCTGCTTAGTGATCGTGTTGCCAGAATATTCTTTCCACTCCCAGACTTTCTCGATAAATTTTTCACGACCCAAGTCGTGACGCGAAATACCTTGTGCATCGAGCTGGCGTTCCACCACGATCTGCGTGGCGACACCCGCGTGGTCAGTGCCCGGCTGCCACAGCGTGTTATCCCCGCGCATGCGGTGATAACGGGTGAGGGTGTCCATCAAGGTCTGGTTAAAGCCATGCCCCATGTGCAACGTGCCGGTGACATTAGGCGGCGGTAATTGGATGCAGAAATTTTCGGTTTTGTTAGCGTCTAATCCAGCTTGGAAATATCCCGAAGCTTCCCACTTGGGATACCAATGCGCTTCTACATTTTTAGGCTCAAAACTTTTGGCGAGTTCGTTATTTTTTTTATGTTCCATGATGCGATTCTAGTGGTGCGTAATGTCGAGGGGCGCGATTATAGCAAAGCTGCTCAATTCGCTATGGTGGCTCAGACAAAATAATTTATAGCACTAGAACTCCGTCATTCCCGCGCAGGCGGGAATCCAGCAGTTCAAAATCCCCGCGCAGCGGACAAAACCAATATTGTTTCGCTGCGCGAGATTTTTTCAATTATCTGGATTCCCGCCTGCGCGGGAATGACGGAATTTTGAAATGTGGTGGAATGTTTACTTGCTAGCCGTTTTACTCAAATCAAAATGCCGCATCTCATAGCCGCGATCTTTATAAAATTTGAACCGCTCACGTCCTAAACGGCTATCTTCTTCATCTGTGCTGACAATCTCAATCACGCGTTCAAAGCGGCTAAAAAAATTGACCGTTAGAGTATGCAGGCTAATCAATAACGCGTGGTCAGGGAATTTTTCGCCATCGTGATTGATAACCACAGGCATCGATTCAGCCTCTGCCACATCACTCAGGCAATGCGGAATAAACGCATTGGCGGGATACTCCCAAAGTAGTTTATCCAAAGCATGGCTAGTGGAGTTGTCGGGTGTGCTGAACATCACCCTCACCCCGCTCTGCATGGCCTTGTGACTCAACTGGCAAGCGGTGCGCAGCTTGTCTTTTGAGCCTGTGTAGAAATCGACTTTAGTCATAGTGTGCGCATTGGGATTAGCGGTTTAACTTTTTGCAGAGAAAGTTAACCAAAAAACAACTGTCACGCACAACATAACCACACCCAACCAAGCATACGAGTACTGAATTCCCTCGTTAGGCTCACCAGCCTTGAAGCCAGTAATCATAGAGCGAACTAGATTTTCACGATGCATAACACTGCTAACCAACACGCCAAGCACATGCACAATCACTATAGCTAGCATGCTCTCGGATACCCAGTCATGCCACTCGACCACAATGTCACCGCCGATGTCTTTCAACGCCATCACGCCTGTAACACCAGAAGTAATGCCGAACAATAGTAATAGCCAAATCGCTACACTCCCTGCGGGGTTGTGTCCGAGATAATCGGCAGGTTTACGTTTAACCAATGAAATTAGGTAAGCCACCACTTCACTCGGCTTGAACATAAACGAACTAAACCGCGCGTAACGCGTACCCCCGAAACCCCAAAATATTCGAAACACAATCAATCCCAGTAAAATATAGCCTAGCATCACATGAATATCGCGGTATCGCTCGGAATCTGCCGTGTAGTAGGCGCCTGCAAATGATCCGACCAATAGCCAATGGAATACTCGCGTTGGCACATCCCAAATTAAAATTTTTTGATTCATAAATTTTTCCTAACGAGGAATTCTCACATTACGTTCACTAAAATCACCCAAGTCAGCCTGAGTGTGGCAAGCACCACAATTAGACGGGCTTTTAACCTTCGGATTCCTCCAGGTGCGGGATGACACTTCATCATGCTCAGATTTAAACCAACGCATTTCGCTGATACGCAAAATCGGCTTGCCGCCCATTGAACGATGACGCTGATCTGCATTTTTCTCTAAAAACATAGTGATCTCTTGCACGGTGGCAGCATCCAGACTTGCATCACTGCCAAAGTGTTTATCCAAGCCAGACATCAAGGTACGCCAAGATCGTTCCGGCAAGAATCGTGGCGGGTAAGCAATGTGGCAGCCACTGCACTCCTCCTTCCATTTGGCGTTAACGACCAACGGCAAACCTCTTTCTTCACCATCGTCATCAGCACGTGATGAAGAGATACTCACACCCAAGAGCAACAAAGTGCAAACAACTATCCGAGAAAATTGCCTATAATTTTTTAACATATAGCTCTCCTAATTTATTTTAGTGCCAAAAAGTAAAATTGACTGGCGGGCTTTAATTTTTTGCGCGACAATTCTACACACGACGCATCGCTTTCGCCTTGTGTACAAATAAGTTAAGGAGTATTTATGGACTTTTTACAAAAGGTTTTTATTTTCGGTGCCATCGCTTTTGTTGTTTGCGGTGTAATTTGGTTTATCTTCATTGCGCATTAGCCATTATCGTTCAATTAAAACCAGATTTTCAACCACTTCCGCCAGTGCCTGGTTCCGTTGCATCGACCACGATTACTCACCTATATTCATCGGGCAAGTCACGTTCTTTGACACCCCTTGAATTTATTTGCTATGCACTTTTTGGACTGCAATTGCGCTTTTCTAATCTGCTGCTCAGTCATAAAAGTCGCAATTGAGTTGCGCACTACAACCAATTCCTCGCGCTCTTCACTTTCAGCATCTGTAATCGCAATATCAAACCACATGTACGAAAGAATATAGTCCTGCCTAACACCTTGCCCCTTGGCGTACATCCAAGCCAGATTTGATTGCGCTGTGGTAACTCCCTGCATAGCAGCAAGTTGATACCACTTCACTGCTTCTTCAAAATTTTGTGCCGTACCCTTTCCGCCCTCATACATCAATCCTAGATTTGCTTGTGCCATCGCATCTCCCTGATCAGCTGCCAACATTAACCACTTATATTTCTCGGCATAATCTTGCTGGACACCTTTTCCCATGTCATACATGGAGCCCAGACTGAATTGCGCAGAAGCGTTTCCCTGATTTGCAGCTTGCTGATACCACTTTACCGACTCTTTATAGTCTTGAGTCACACCATACCCTCTGTCATACATCAAACCCAGATTCCATTGTGCCAAGGCATGTCCCTGCTCGGCGGCCAACTTAAACCACTTCACGGCTTCTTGGTAGTTTTGAGTAACGCCTTGCCCATTCCTATACATCCAACCAAGATTGAATTGCGCCGCATCGTTACCTTGTTCTGCCGCTCGCTGAAACCACCTCACTGCTTCTTTATAGTTTTGTGATATTCCCTGGCCTTTGCTGTACATCAAAGCAAGAATAAAAGGTGCGGTAACATTACCTTTTTCTGCCGCTAACTGATACCACTTCACAGCCTCCTTGCCATCTTGATGAATAACTTTTCCTCGGTGATACATCATTCCAAGAATGAATTGTGCCGGGGCATTTCCCTGATCTGCAGCCAAGCGATACCACTTCACAGCCTCTTTGGAATTCTGCGGAACACCTTGCCCCCTGACATACATTCCTCCCAACATAACCCGTGCTGAAGCATCACCTTGCAACGCGAGCGGCTTGAATAATTTTGCCGCCTTTGCATAACTTCCGGCATCGTAGGCAAGTTTCGCATCCGATAAAGCATCAGCAACTGCATGCCCTATCAACAACCACATGCTTAAACCAATCACAGACATTTTATCAGTCCTGTCCGGAGATGCGAGTTTAAACGCATAGTAACCAATTGAATTTAATTTACTAAATGCCATATTTTTTTGTAACCGATTTCAACTTGCAGCAGACTTCTGACATTTGTCGGGAGTCTG
>JABFRF010000124.1 GCA_013141315.1 Gallionella sp.
TCCCCCATCCTGTGCCACTGCCCACATCCAATATCCGTGAGGGTTGTAGCCTGATGTATTCCAAACGCTCCAACATGCGCGTACACACTTCACGCTGCAAAACCGCTGTTGCATCATAACTAGATGCAGCGCGACTAAAGGCGCGGCGCATTTGCTTTTTATCTATCTCAAATTCGTTCATGCAAAAAACTCTTTATCTGTTCTACAAAAATTTCCGGATGCGACAGAAACGGCGCGTGTGCTGCACCTTTTATCATCGCCAACTTGGCATTGAGTAACTGCGCAGCCATGTATTGCGAGGCTTGCGGCGGCGTGAGCGTATCACGTTCACCAGCAATGACTAAGGTTGGCTGCGTCACATCTGGCAAGCTGCGGCGACAATCACAATCGCGCAAAATCTCTAAACCTGCTTGTAACGCATTTAAGTCTGGCTCACCCCGACTAAATAAGGCAGCTCGTAAACTCACCAATAATTCACGCTCATTATCGCCACCTCTCACTTGCAGCGCGAGAAAACGACGCAAAGTTTGCGCATAGTTTTCTGTCAAAGCATCAGCGAATCCTGCCAAAGTTTCTGCAGCCATCGCACATTGCCAATCATCTCGCTTAACGAAACAAGGCGTGCTTGAAACCAATATCAGACGTTGTATTTTCAACGGTTCACGCGCTGCCCAACGTAAAGCAATCTGCCCGCCCAATGACCAGCCGCAGACAGTAAGTGGCATCGGGAATCGCTCAGTGAGCGCAGAGACAATCACATCCAATGCGCCGCCCTTCTCTTCCCTCTCTTTACACTTTTCGGATAGACCATGTCCTGGCAAATCCACCACATACACGCAAAATTCTTCGGCAAGTTTTTCTACAACACTACCCCACATACCGCCGTGCATGCCCCAACCATGCACAAGCAACAGCGGCGCACCGCTCCCGTACTTCTCAACGTGCATGCTCATGCAACGCCTTGATGAGTTGATCCACATCTTCCGCGCTGTGCGCTGCCGACAAAGTAATGCGCAAACGCGCCGTCCCTTGCGGCACAGTGGGTGGACGAATTGCAGCGACACAGATGCCGCGTTCGCGTAGCCCTTCACTGAGTTGCAATGTTTGCTGATTATCGCCAATCAATAAAGGTTGAATTGCTGTGTGTGATGGCATGAGTTGCCAAGGTAAATCGGACAAACCGTTACACAGTTGTGCGATTAAGTTCTGCAAGTGCGCGCGTTTATCATCACCCTGCGCTATCAAACGTAAGCTTTCAGAAAGCGCGACTGATAAGGCAGGTGGCGTAGCAGTGGTGTAAACATAGCTGCGCGCATGATTGATAAGTGTGTCGATCACCACTTGTTCAGCGGCGACAAATGCGCCCGAGACACCAGCCGCTTTACCCAGCGTCGCCATGTAAATAATACGCTGCGATGCAATACCAAAATGCGACAGTGATCCTCTACCCTGCTCACCTAACACACCAAAGCCATGCGCATCATCCACCAATAACCACGCATCATATTGCTCACACAGTGACAATAATTCTGGCAACAGTGCAATATCGCCATCCATACTAAATACCGCGTCAGTGATGATGAGTCTTCTACCGCACGTTGTTTTCACCAACAACTCAGCCAACTGCTCCATATCGCCATGACGATAGCGTTTCACTTGCGCACGCGACAACAGCATTGCATCGTTCAATGACGCATGATTCAACTTGTCTGCAAACACCGTATCCGCCTTGCCTACCAAGGCTTGCACCACGCCAAGATTCGCCATGTAACCCGTCGAAAACTGCAGCGCGGCAGGCTTACCCACAAAGTCGGCGAGTTGCTGTTCAAGCCGATGATGCGGTGCGAAATGCCCGCTCACCAGATGCGCCGCACCTGCCCCCACGCCCCATTGCTGCGCACCTTGTTGCAGCGCGGCGATGAGTTGAGGATGGTTGGCAAGACCGAGGTAGTCGTTGCTGCAAAATGCCAGATAGGGTTTGCCGTCAACCACAATGTGCGGCGATTGCGGCGTGTCCACAGTGCGGCGTGAGCGCAGCAAACCTTGTGCGGCACGCTCGTTCAGTTCGGTTTGGAGTTGGGTAAAAGGCATTATAAAACTCGCATGATCAAATCGTCATATACACCGCTGATGTTGTGCATCACATCGTGGTTGGAATAACGGATGACTCTCAATCCATATTTTTCCAAGCATTCAGTGCGGGCAATATCGTAGCCAAAATTTTCAGCGTGGCTATCACCGTCAATTTCGATAACCAATCTTAACGATGAACAATAAAAATCCACGATGAATCGGTCTATCGGCTTTTGCCGTAAAAATTTGTATGCGGAAAATTGGTGAGCTCGAAAAATTTCGTACCAAATTTTCTGTTCAGCAGCAGTAGGATTTTTTCGGTTGGCTCGTGCGAGGGCAGTGAGCTTGGGGTCGTAGGGCAAAAAACCTAACCCCTCCCTGCCTCCCCTTGTCAAGGGAGGAGTTCCTGCGCTTCGATTATCGGAGTGCGTATCTTCCCCCCTGACAAGGGGGGATCGAGGGGGGTTTAGCTTTTGATTTTTTTCATCCACAAGCAAATCAATGCTTATCCGCAAACGGATACATACCCAACTTATCCAGCAACGCTCTATCACGCTCTGCTTCTGGATTGCCTGTAGTAAGCAATTGCTCGCCGTAAAATATCGAGTTTGCACCCGCCAAAAAACACAAGGCTTGCACGGCATCGCTCATTTGCTGACGACCCGCAGACAAGCGCACGCGCGCGGTGGGCATCGTGATGCGCGCAACGGCGATGGTACGCACAAAATCCAACGGATCGAGATCAGGTGTATCCGCTAAGGGCGTTCCTTCAACCTTCACCAGATTGTTGATTGGAACGCTTTCTGGGTACGGCTCCATGTTGGCAAGCTGCGCGACCAAGCCAGCGCGCTGGGTAAGATTCTCGCCCATGCCGACGATACCGCCGCTGCATACATGCATACCCGCATTACGCACGCGCTCCAGTGTGTCGAGACGATCTTGATAATCGCGGGTGCTGATGATGTCACCATAAAATTCCGGCGCAGTGTCGATGTTATGATTGTAGTAATCCAAGCCCGCGTCGCTTAGTTGTTGGGTTTGCGCGTCGTTCAACATCCCCAGCGTGGCGCAAGTTTCCATCCCTAGACCACGCACCGCTTTGACCATTTCCACCACTGCCTCCATGTCGCCCTCTGAAGGTTCACGCCATGCCGCACCCATACAAAAGCGATTCGCGCCATTATCCTGTGCGGCTTTGGCAGCTTTCACCACTTCGCTTACTTCCAACATCTTGCGATTTTCCACGCCGGTATTATGGAACGCCGACTGTGGACAATAGCCGCAATCCTCGGAGCAGCCGCCCGTTTTAATTGACAACAAGGTAGAAAGTTGCACCGCATTCGGATCAAAATGTTCACGATGCACTTGCTGTGCGCGATATAACAAATCGGCGAAAGGCAGATTAAATAAGGCTTCCACGTCAGGCACACTCCAGCGTTGCAACGCAGCGCTAGGTTTAACGGGGCGGATAAATTCGATGACTTGTGTGTTCATGGCTTGATGAAATGGATATGATTCGGTAGCCGAATCATCGTTGAAAGGGTGAAGGATTGTCAATTTTACACCGCACTTTTTTGAACATACGCTCAAAGATTGAACGCATCTTCCCTGCGCAGCCTTGTGTGTTGTGCAGCCAGATGAGCCGATCAGGCTTATGGTGCGCGGCTTGCGACGCATCTCTACCTTATCTAAACGAACCGCATTGCCCCATCTGCGCCCTACCCACTTTGCAAGGCGAGCTATGCGGACGCTGCTTATCACACCCCCCAATTTTCTCTCACACCGAAGTGGTATTCGGCTACGCCTTTCCGCTCGACAAACTCATACAAGCGATGAAATACGGCGAGCAACTCACACTCGCCAACGGCTTCGCTAAAAAATTAGCGCAACGCATCGCGCAAAAAAATTTACCAGACTACATTATCCCCATGCCGCTACACCCCGCCAGATTAAAGGAACGCGGTTTTAATCAATCGCTGCTCTTGGCTGAAAAGGTTGCGCAAGAATTGAATCTCAAACTACTACCGAATGCCTGCCAGCGCGTGCGCGATACCCCTTCACAGTCTTCGTTAAAATGGAAGGAGCGCGATAAAAATATGCGCGATGCATTTCGTTGTAATGTCGATTTAACGGGGAAACGCATCGCATTGATAGATGATGTGATGACCACAGGTGCGAGTTTGAATGCGCTAGCTAAGACGATAAAAAAAGCAGGTGCGACGCATATTGAAACGTGGATAATTGCGCGCACCTTGCCGCACAATAAATAAAGGCTACCCATGTTCCACGTTATTTTATTTGAACCCGAAATTCCGCCCAACACAGGCAACATCATTCGCCTGTGTGCCAATACAGGCTGCCAGTTGCATCTCATTCAGCCACTCGGCTTTACCTTAGATGATAAAAATCTGAAGCGTGCTGGACTGGATTATCATGAATTTTCCACGCTAAAAGTCCATGAAACTTTGACGCAATGCTTGACTGAATTTAACCCTGCGCGTGTTTTTGCAATGACCACCAAAGGTTCGCAGCCTTTTTATTCATTAGCTTACCAAGCGGGCGATGCTTTTTTGTTTGGCCCGGAGAGTCGCGGCTTGCCTGCCGAGGTGTTGGAATTATTCAGTGCAAAACAACGTGTGCGTTTACCGATGTTGCCAGATAACCGTAGCCTAAATTTATCCAACACGGTTGCGGTGACTGTGTTTGAAGCATGGCGGCAATGCGGGTTTGACGGCGCGGTGTTGCGCTCGTAAAAGTCCGTTCGTACTGAGCGTAGTGGCAGTCTTTCGCCACGAAGTCGAAGTATGAACTCACCCTTCGACTTCGGCGATGAAACAACCTACGCTCAGGGCGAACGGTTTTCACAACTCCTAATCACCCTGCAAAAATACCTCCAGTAAATCATTCAAAAAGCGTTGCCCTAATTTTGTCGGGGCAATGCGTTGATGATCTCGGAGTAACAAACCTCGCCGCTGCGCCTCATTCAATTCGCGCTGGATGCTCAGCAGCGACAAACTGGTGCGTTCGTTGAATAACGTTGCATCAAACCCTTCATTCAAACGCAGTGCGTTGAGCATAAATTCAAACGGCAATTCATTGCGCGTCACTTGGTTTTCGGTTTGTATCGGCGCGCCCTTGGCGACTTGCTGCATATATGCTTGCGGCTGTTTGTAGCGCACCTGGCGAATGATTTTATCGGGGAAACTTAGTTTGCTGTGCGCACCCGCACCGATGCCGAGGTAATCGCCGAACTTCCAATAATTCACATTATGTTTGGCGCGCCGATTCGGTTGCGCGAAGGCGGAAGTTTCGTAATGTTCATAGCCCTGTTCGGCGAGCAACGCTTCGATGTGTTGCTGCATATCGCTACTCGCGTCATCGTCCGGCAAGGGCGGCGGATTGCGGT
>JABFRF010000108.1 GCA_013141315.1 Gallionella sp.
GTAATACACACATCCCCTCCCCCTTGCAGGGTGGAGGGTTAGGGAGGGGGTAGAAGATTATTTCCCGCGCACTTACCCCCATCCTAACCTTCCCCCTGAGAATGGGAAGGAATCCACCGACAACAAAAAATTTTAGGAGAACACCATGACTAAAGAAACCTCAACCAACACCGCCACAACCCTAGGCGGCGCGCCCGTCACTCTGTTCGGCACATTCCCCACCATCGGACAAACCGCCCCCGCCTTCGCGCTGGTTAACAAAGATTTGAAAGATATTTCGTTGAACGATTTTGCCGGCAAACGCAAAGTGCTGAACATCGTGCCGAGCCTGGACACGCCTACTTGTCAGGCTTCCGCACGTCACTTCAATCAATCTGCCAGCGGCTTGGATAACGCCGTAGTCATCAACATCTCCGCCGATCTGCCGTTTGCGATGGCGCGTTTTTGTGCAAGCGAAGGCTTGGACAACGTAGTAAATTTGTCCGTCATGCGCGGACGTGACTTCATGCGCAACTACGGGGTGAAGATTGCCGATGGTGTATTGGCTGGCTTAACCGCGCGTGCCGTCATCGTGTTGGATAGTAACAACGTGGTGCGCTACACCGAACTCGTGCCGACGATAGAACAAGAACCGAATTATGACGCGGCATTGACAGCGTTACAGGGTTGCTAATACTGGCAGCTTGATTTAATGAAAACCAATGTTAATCTGGTCGCTAATCAATCAAGGGGTTTCTTTACTTTACCTCTAACCCCTACACTGGACAGCACTTCATGATATCGATCATTGTTTGCAGTATTAACGAAATCAATGCCCAAACGATACACCAGCATTATAAAAACATGCTTGGTGACGAACCTCATGAAATCATTTCGATTCGGGATGCTCGCTCATTGGCTGAAGCTTACAACAGGGGAATAGATCGCGCCGTTGGCGATATCCTCATTTTTTCTCACGACGATATTGAGTTTCTCGACCCGGCAAAATGGTTAAGCCGATTAAAGGCTCACATGGTTAATTTTGATATGGTGGGCCTAGCTGGCACGACTCGATTAATTTGGCCCAATTGGGCAAAAGCCGGCCCGCCTTATACCTTTGGTCAAATAGCCGAACCGGAAGGAAAAATTAAACCCTACCGCGTGATGAGTTTTTCTACTCCGGGCCCCGCTGTTCCAAATATCCAAGGAATGGATGGATTATTTTTTGCCGTGACTCGACAAGTTGTGCAAAAAGTTCGATTTGATGAAAAGACCTTCGATGGCTTCCACTGCTACGACACTGACTTTACCTTTTCAGTATTCTTGGCCGGATTTAAATTGGCGGTGGTAACCGACCTCCCTGTAATGCACGCCTCCAAAGGTAAATATGATGCCAAATGGGAATTCTATGCGGATCGTTTCTTGCTTAAGCATCGCGCTAAATTGTCATTTCCAAAGTCTATAAGGCCCTTTCAGTATGAGATAGTAGGTGCGGATACCAAAGAAGAATTATTGGAAATCATGGCTCCTCAGGATTTCCAATGGTAAAAATGAAAATATACCAAATTTATTATGACGACCAGAGTAAGTCAGCGCTGAATCCCAACTTCATCCCCTTCAATAATACTCACCCAGAAAAGCCTTTTGAATTCGAGTACGGCGTAATGCGCAAGCTGTATTTTAAAAGCGATACATTTTCAGATGACGGATTTTTGGGTGTCATGTCATGGAAGTTCCAGCAAAAAACTTATGTCAGTCCCGCAAAATTCATAGGCTGGATGGAATGGATGCACAAGAAAAAAGTTGGCGATATCTACACGATCAATCCATACCCGCATGAGAGCAAAATATTCGAGAATGTCTGGCAGCAAGGAAATCATTTCCATCCCGGTTTGCTAGATTTTGCTTGCGAGATGTTTGATAAGGCTGGAATAGATAAAGAGCTGTTAACCTTGAAACATCCGCCAAGTGTGGCATGTTATTGTAATTACTGGGTTGCCAAGCAATCATTTTGGGATGTCTATATGTCGTATACCGAAAAGCTGTACAAAGCAGTATACGAGTCTGATGCTGCAATCCAGAATTATGCTTTTCGCATCCAAGCAGATAAGAAAATTAAATCGGGGATGTTTTCATTTCTCTTTGAAAGAATGTTCTCTACCGTGCTTGCCAAGCATCAGGAAGAATTTAAAGTTTATCCGTATTACATATAACGGGTTGGCTGGGCAAAACCGGATCGAGAGATTCTCTAGGCTCTTCGAGCTCGAGAAGTTAATGCCACCGAATGCAGTTTACTTTGACGTAGCTTCAACAAGCCTTTACCACCCGGCAACGCAATAACCGCAAAAGCATAGCTCGATACAAACGGATCAAGCAAATAATCCCAGAGGTTAGTCGATTCGTACCAACCTATAGCCCAAGCAAGCGTTGCGCAGGCAAGACACAGCGCGACCCAATATATTTTCCAGTACCAGGCTGTCAGTGTAATCAACAACACGGTAGTTACAAATGTGGCATTGCCGTAACCCAAACGATAAGGGTCATATGCCCCCAAGCCTAACGCCATGGGATACAAAGCCAGCGCTGCAAGGCCAATCATTCCAAACAGGGCAAAGCGGTTCTTGCTGCCCGGTTCCATGCAAGGCCACCAGGGTTTGACCAGCACACTGCACAACAACAAAAACGTCGTGATACTGACATCGCCAATACCACCACGCAGATAGGCAGCAAGCGATAAGCCACTGATGGGCAACATCGCATAAACAAAAATCGCACCCAGCAACATCGCCAAGTGCGGCTGGTGTAGCCGCTTAACGCTGGGCAAGCGTAACGCAGATGCGGCGATGATGCTTGCCGAGCCAGCCAATCCGGTGAGGTCAGTGAAGTTCAGCATGGCTACTAGTTTTTGCTATCTGCTCATTCAACCAAACGCGGCTGAATTGCACATGTTTGATAAAGCTGCGATTCCAGGTGTAAACCAGATGAAAGTCACCACTGTGCGTTTGTATCAAATACGGATAAGAAAACTCGAAGTCGCATTGTTGCGCCACACATTTGTTGCGTTGCGCTGACTGCGCATAGCCATTGGCATCCGTGATATTGGCTTCGGTTTGCTTCGCCAGTTGTTGATTGGTTTGCGCAAAACTATCGGGTGAAACGAAAGCCTTTTTTTGCTGGTCTTCGAGTTGATAGATGCTTTGCCACGTTACGCCTCTATCGGCTGAAACCAATAAAGATAAGGCATTGCGGCCTGTCCCAAGATTATTCAATACCACCAAAATTCGCCCATCGGGTAGTGATACGCCCGCAATCGCGGCATCGGGATTGGCTAACGTGGTTTTGCTTGGTGTACTCCAATGCTGCCCACCATCCTCGGTATGTGTGGCAATCACAAGCTTTGGTGGCGCACTGACATGGCGCATCAACACCGTCGCTTGTTTGTCGTTTTGCACCAGCACGATGGGTTGTATGCCGAGCTTGCCAGAACTCAATCGCTGCTTGTCTAGCACCTCACCGCCTTGCGAGAAGCGCAGCAACTCGCCAAACTTGCCGAGAAACTCATGGTAAATCGGCAGGCCTATCGTGCCATCGCTATAGGCAAAAGGCGTGCCTTTAATCAAAGTGCTAATGTTAATAAACGGTGACGTAATCAGGCGACGCGGCGCGCTCCACGTTGCGCCTTCATCGTGTGAATTCATCGCGGTGATCGAACTGCCCGCCCAACCACCAAGCGATACCGTGACGTAATACAGCCACAATGACCCGTCCATAGCCCTTACGGGGACGGGGTTGCCCAGCTTCTTCACATAGCGTGATAAGGCTTGCTGCGTCTGCTCGCGGTTGATAACACTTTGCTCCCCGCTCCATTGCTTGCCATCAAATACTGCGGTACGTATCTCGACATCATCGGCGCCCTCACGACTACCGGCAAACCAAAATGCACGGATACCACCATCGTTCAACTCAATCAACGAGGCAGCATGAGTAGAGATATTTTGTCGGGTAGATACAAAATGTGTATTCATTAACGGTATGGGATTACCGCTGCGCATCGCTATGCTAGCCGGCTGGAATAGGAATGGTAAAGAATGGTGGCCGACTTTGTAAAATGCCGCGCCGCACGCAATCAGCACTACAAATAAAATCAGCAGATGTCGGCTCGTTGGATTTTGCATTGCAAACAACTACACTTTAATCATGAAGCTTAGGATTATGGGTCTGCAAATATAACGCCGCGTTACCATAGGCTATTGGAAAGTGAGTCCACTGTTGAATCAGAGGCTGCAAGTCTGCCATTAACGATTTTTTTTCCAATAGATTCTCAGTCGGCTGCAACGACACTATATCAAATACTGCCTGCGGCTTGCGATCAACAAACAGGTAATGATCTGCCAACACGCCTCTTTCACCGATACCTGTAAACTGAAATTCGAAAGCAACGCGCGTCGCATCAAACCTTGGATCCAGCAAATCGCGTCCTAGCGTGGTGTTGCGATAACCAATACCAACTAGCGAAGCAATCGTGGGCAACACATCCACCTGCTGCGCCCAACTGTCGATACGTTTCGGCATCACATGCTTGGGAGAATAAATCAGTAAAGGCGTATGGCCCTGCGTGATAGCCAAGTCTTTCCATGAACGGGGCAGGTGCGAACCGGTAGCGCCAATGATGCCATGATCGCCAATGAAAGCAAAAATGGTATTATCGAAATACTTTTCCTTGCGCGCCCGCTCCATAAATTGACCGATGCACCAATCAAGGTAAGCAAAGCCACGATACTCTTCCAGCGAGATGAAACCTTGCGCCTCCAGTTCCTGAGCAGAAGGTGTACGGGGCTTAAATGATTTAAGATCATCTTCCGGGATAGTGTAGGGACGGTGGTTACTGCTGGTCTGAATATATGCGAAAAAGGGCTGTGTTTGTTTACGCAACTGCTCATTTGCTTCAAAGAAAAGGTTCTTGTCAGAAATTCCCCAGACGTCTTCAACAGGCGATTGAAAATGACCTTCTTCAAATATATCGATACCGTCGATATTCGCAGTCAAAACACCGCGCACATTGGCCCACGAAGTGCTGCCGCCGATAAAATAATATTTTTTGTAGTCTTTAAAATCGTTGATGATCGAATGCTGATTGGCAGCAGCCGGATTGCGCGATGCCGTGGAATCTTGTGACACATCGGGGATTCCGGTGAGCAATGCAAATACTCCTCTTGCAGTATGAGCATGCGCACTCATCATGCGCGTGAATAGCAATCCGTCCTTGGCTAGCGCGTCAAAGGCTGGCGTCGCCCCCATGGGACTGCCGAGCGCACCGACCTTATGACCGGCAAAAGATTCAAGCTGAACCAACACCACGTTCAGCGGCGCTTGACCCTTTGCCTGTTCCTTGGGAGGGACCATACGCATAAACGACAGCGGCTCATCGGGTTTAAGCGGCGGTAAGCCAACGAAGGCTCTAATCTCGTTGGCATCGGGTCGCATGTGCGCGTCGTCAAGACTTTGTACACGGAAAGTCCAAGTGTCATACAAGTTATGCAGGGGATTAAGTGCCGACTGCTGCGCGAACGCGTTAGGCAGCATCACCGTATCACTCCAGCGTAATGGGTACTGTGAAAATTTGCCATGAACAAAAAATATGGCTAACAGAACAACTGCTATCTCGGATGCGATCGCCCCCCTTTTTCGACCTACAGGTTGGCTGACACCTGATGACCACGTCCACAATCGAGAAAAAAGCCAGTGACAAACCCACAACCACAACATTAATCCTAGTGAAATCCACACCACCGGATATGATTGCCACACCATGCCAGCAGCTTCACTTCCATCCCGTGCCAATGCGAACAAGGTTGACGATAAGCGTTTGGTCAGATAACTGTAATGACCGCTGTCGAATATGACACCCAGTGACCAGATTGTGCAAATTGACATCCAGTACAGCCACCATAATCCACGCAGCGAGGGTGGACGCAAGAATTTGCCCAGCCACGGCAAGCTGGCCAGCCCCCAAGCTATTCCCACGATGAGCAGTGAGACTCGTAAATCGAAGCGCAAACCCAGCCACAATGGGCCTGACCAATCCCGCCACGACATGCCCGAATCGACAGGCACAAACCACAGCATAAAAGCTAGGCGCGCAAGCGTACCCGAAGCGAGCAATATAGCCGCCATGCCGAGCACAAGACGAAGGTGAGGACGAGGGAGAGAATTTATCATTGAGGCGCGCATTATATGCGACGACATTCAATAATCAATTCTGCCAAAAATCATATCGGCAATCGGCTTGCCAAGTATTGTGGTTGCGAAACGTCCAATAGTTAAATGGATTCGTTAGGCCAAGTGATCGCAAATTGGCAGATGATACAATTCGCCACTTTCAATTTGACTAGGGTTTGCGATGCACACACTGATTTGCGGTTCGATGGCGTTCGACACCATCATGGTATTTCAAGATCAATTCAAAAAGCACATTTTGCCCGAGAAGATTCACATGCTGAATGTCGCATTTTTGGTGCCGGAAATGCGCCGCGAATTCGGCGGCTGCGCGGGTAATATCGCCTACAACCTCAAGCTTTTAGGCGAGCAACCGCGCATCATGGCAACAGTAGGCGATGATTTTTCCAGCTATACCGTACGTCTGGGTCAACTCGGCTTGACTCAAGCACACATACGCCACATTCCCGGCAGCTATACCGGACAAGCTTTTATCACCACCGATCTCGACGACAATCAAATCACCGCCTTTCATCCCGGGGCGATGAGCATGTCTCACTTAAATCACGTGGCCGAGGCAAAAAACATCAGCCTAGGGATAGTCTCACCGGATGGTCGTGAAGGCATGCTGCAACATGCACGTGAGTTCCACGAGGCAGGCATTCCCTGGGTATTTGACCCCGGCCAAGGCATGCCGATGTTTAGTGGCGATGAGTTGCTAGCTTTCGTTGCGCAGGCCGACTATGTGACAGTGAACGACTATGAAGCACAAATGCTACAAGACAAAACGGGCGAGAAAATCGAAACCCTCGCACAAGACAAACGCGCTTTCATCATCACCCGTGGCGGTGAAGGATCGACCATCTACGCCAACGGCAAGGAAATCACCATACCCTCTGCCAAGTCCACTGCACTGCTCGATCCAACCGGTTGCGGCGATGCTTATCGCGCCGGCTTGTTACATGGCATCCAGCAAGGCTGGGATTGGGAAACCACAGGACGCCTGGCTTCATTACTGGGCTCATTAAAAATTGCCAGTCGCGGTGGACAAAACCATACGCCGAGTCGCGAAGAGCTGTCACAGCAGTTTCATCAGCACTTTGGCTTTGCTCTGCCACAGTAATCCAACGATAAATTCTATCCGACAAAAAGTGTCGGTGCAGCGTACAGCTTGATTCGGTAAAGTGTTAAAATTCGCACTCTGAGCGAAGCAATCTTCGCGTCATCGGCAACTTGAAAATATGTATTTGCGTTTTTTTCTGATTGTCATAGAAGTCCTGTTCATTACCATCTTGGATTACAAGATGGCGTCACATTACTATTCGTTGGATGTTTTGTATTGCTTGCCGGTCATTCAAACGGCGCGTTTTGGTGCACTGCAAACATTACGCCGCTCTGATTCTCAAACCTTGGCAATCGTCGCCATTTTCTGCGCACTGGCTTGGAGCCTCACTGAAGCGGCTATCGCTTGGCCCAACTTCCCCATCAGTGCTTTTTTGATGAATGTGGTCACGCGCGCTATTACCTTCACCGTGATTGGCCGGGTAATCACAAAAGTCTGGAAAGACAAAGACTCCGCACGCAAAGATGATTTGACGGGCTTGCCGAATCGCCTGGAATTCATTAAAAAATTCGAAGCCAGACAAGCCAAAAGCGAACAATCACGTTCGCCTTACTCTTTGTTGTTTCTGAACATCGACCACTTTAAAATGTTGAATGACAAGCATGGTCATCAAGTAGGTGATGAAGCACTTAAAGTGTTAGCGGATACTTTGCGGGAAAACTCGCGCAGCGTGGATATCGCTTCACGCATGGGGGGTGATGAATTCGTGCTTTTGCTTCCCGACACCGAAAAAAATTCCTGCGAATTTTTGGGCGCCAGGATCACTCGCGCAGCCGAAAAAATATTTTTCCAGCGCGGCTGGAACATTGCCTTATCTTTTGGATATGTGACAGAAACCGGTAAAAATAGAAGTGTGGATGCGCTATTGAAAGCCGCTGACGAAGATATGAATTTTAAAAAACAGAGCAAAGAATAGCTACACTATCCAAGGTTTTTCTACAGGAACTCGATCACAAGTTAATTGAAAAACCGCTCTATCCTCCAATCGGATAGCAGTCAGCGCCCCGCCCCATAAACAACCTGTATCCAAAGCAATAATTCGTTCCTGCATTACCAAACCCAATGCTGACCAGTGCCCAAAAATGATGGTTGCATCTGCGCTTGCACGTTGTGGCACTTCAAACCACGGACGATAGCCCTGCAAAACATCCCGCACTTCGCCTTTGAATTTGAATTCCATTTCGCCATCTTCGGTGCAAATTCGCAATCGAGTAAATGCGTTGATAATTACCCGCAATCGTTCATATCCAAGCAAATCATCGCGCCACTGATTCGGCTGGTTGCCATACATGTTTGCCAGGAAGCCAGCATAATCATCACCTCGCAAAGCCTGCTCCGCCTCGCATGCCAGACTGATCGCTTGCTTGACTGTCCAGCCCGGCAATAACCCGGCATGTACCATTACAAGATTATTTTCCGCATGCAATAGTTTTTGGTTGCGCAACCAAAACAATAAATCTTCTCGATCTGGTGCGTGCAAAATTCCGCCCAGGGTGTCGCTGTGATGTAACGCTGCAACCCCTTCCGCAACTGCCAACAAATGCAAATCGTGATTACCCAACACAGTAATTGCACTACTACCCAATGCTTTAACAAAACGTAATACTTTTAAGGAGTCCGGTCCGCGGTTCACCAAATCGCCCACCAGCCAAAGCTGATCTTGGCTCGCATCAAACTGGATTTTTTCCAGCAGCTGAACCAACTCGATGTAACAGCCTTGCACATCACCCACTGCATAAATCGCCATCGCGCTTCCTTTGCAATTTTATCCATGTCGAGCGTATCAGAATTTGTTACCAAATCGATGAATCGCTAACTACATTTTAGCTTTGGCGAGGGCTGATGCGCTGTTTTCTGCTAAAGTGCGCGCCATGAATCTCACTAGTCGTCAGCTCTATTTACGCTTGCTTGGTTACGTCAAACCTTACTGGCGCACCTTCGCGGTTTCCATTCTCGGCACAGCGGTAACCGCAGCAACAGAGCCTTTGCTGCCGGCTTTGCTCAAGCCCTTGTTGGATGGCACTTTTGTGCACAAGGACAACACCATCATTCAGCTTGCTCCGCTGTTTATTTTGGTGATCTTTTTCATTCGCGGTGTTGCTTCTTTTGTTGCCACTTATGCTATTGGCTGGGTGGGTAACAAAGTGGTGATGGATTTGCGCGATGAAATGTTTCACAAATTACTCACGCTGCCAACCCGCTATTACGACGATCATGCCACCGGAAATCTCATCTCCAAACTAACTTTCGATGTGACGCAAGTGACTGCTGCGGCCACCAATGTAGTGACGGTTTCTATCCGCGATACCATCATCATCCTGGGCTTGCTCGGCTGGCTGTTTTACCTCAATTGGAAACTGACCTTGCTTAGCTTGGTGATGGCTCCGGTCATAGCCTTCATGCTGAAAATAATCAATACTCGCTTGCGTGATGCCAGCCGCGATTCTCAACGTGCGATGGGCGATATCACCCAAGTCATCGAAGAAAGCGTCGCTGCGCATAAAGTGGTTAAATTGTTTGGCGGGCAGGAATATGAGAGCAAGCGTTTTAACGACCAAGCCAATTGGGTGCGTCGCCATACTATGAAGCAAACCATGGCTGCGGCAATCAATGTGCCTATCGTTCAAATGATCGCCGCCATCGCATTGGCCATCATCGTATATCTTGCTACCGTTCAGTCACACAATGATGAAACCACGGTTGGGGGATTCCTTTCATTCATTGCTGCCATGTTAATGTTAACGGCGCCCATCAAACGCCTGACGGGTGTGAGTGAATTTTTGCAACGCGGACTGGCGGCATCGGAAAGTGTATTCGAATTACTCGACACACCCAGTGAAGTTAACTCCGGGAAAGTAACAATGGGGCGAGCCAATGGCCACATTGAATTTGAAAATGTGAGCTTGTCTTACCAACAAGATGGGCGGTTGGTGTTACGTAATATCAATCTGCAAATCCCGGTTGGCCAGGCGATTGCATTGGTGGGTGCATCGGGTAGCGGCAAATCCACTTTGGCCAATCTTGTGCCTCGGTTTTATTTGCCCACCGGCGGGCGTATCACCTTGGACGGGCATGATCTGGCCGACCTCACGCTAACTAGTTTACGGGCCAACATTGCTTTGGTTAGCCAGGAAGTTGTGCTGTTTAACGACACGGTTGCAGCGAACATCGCCTATGGACAGATGCGTGAAGTGTCTGAAGCAGAAATCATCGCAGCTGCGCGCGCAGCGCATGCCATGGAATTTATACTGGACATGCCGCAGGGATTCAATACGCTAGTAGGCGAGCGCGGTGTCAAGTTATCCGGCGGGCAACGCCAACGTATTGCCATTGCGCGAGCCATACTTAAAAACGCACCTATTCTAATTTTAGATGAGGCCACCTCCGCACTGGATAGCGAATCCGAACGCCACGTCCAAGCTGCACTTGAGACCTTGATGCGGGGTCGCACCTCATTGGTCATCGCTCACCGACTTTCTACAATCGAAAAAGCAGACCGTATTGTAGTGCTACAAAAAGGCGAGGTCGTGGAGACCGGCACACATCATGAGTTGCTTGCGAAAGGTGGCGCATATGCGCAATTACATCAGATTCAGTTTGGTAATATCGACTTTGCACACGGTGTGCAGGTTAGTTGAATCGTGACTTGGTGTGATGCAAGGTTTCATTAAAAACAATCAGATATCCGCCTGTACTGATTTTTTGGCTCGCTTTTCCCCTCTTGAACCGCTATCAAACTTAAAATCGATATGAGTACTTTACCCCACTGCCCGGCATGTCATTCCGAATTTACCTACGAAGACGGAAATAATTACGTTTGCCCCGAGTGTGCACACGAGTGGTCAAAAGATGCACTCGTTCCAAGCGAAGTACAACAGCGGGTTTATAAAGATGCCTTTGGCAATGTACTGGTCAACGGTGATTCAGTAACGGTCATCAAGGATTTAAAGGTCAAAGGCTCAGCATCGGTTGTCAAAGTTGGCACTAAGGTAAAGAACATCCGACTAGTGGATGGCGACCATGATATCGACTGCAAAATCGACGGTATCGGCGCGATGCAACTGAAAACCGAATTTGTAAAGAAGGCCTAGCAACTAGCCGTGCGCTCTTACTCACGCTATGATTGTCTTCACTCAGTTATTCATTTCCGATTCTCGCGATGCCCAAGCACGTAGAAAAACTGGCTGTTCTGTTCGCTGATATTTGCGGTAGTACTGCGCTATATGAAAAGCTGGGCGATGATTTGGCACGCCAGATGATTGCAAGTTGCCTAAAAACCATAGGCGATAAAGTTCCACTCTATGAAGGCAAGATCACCAAAACGCTGGGCGATGAGGTGATGGCGATTTTCCCCTGTGCCGAAGATGCTTTTCACGCCGCATGTGCTATGCAAGCGGCAGCAAAAGCTGTCCAACCGGCAAATGGATCGCCTATGCACATCCGCATCGGCTTTAATTACGGCGAAGTGATCAAAGAGTCAAATGACGTATTTGGCAACGCCGTTAATATTGCGGCGCGTGTTGCTTCTATCACGCGCGCAGGGCAAATCATGACAACACAAGAAGTCCTGAATGTTTTACCTGCCAGCTTACAAAGCAGGATGCGCCTGATCATGCGTGCCGAATTCAAGGGCAAACGCGAACACCAAGATGTATATCAAGTTTCTTGGGAGCAAGAGGATATTGAGGCTACCCGTTGCGGCATGCCGGCCTTCCGCAAAACACCCGGCAATAATGATGAAATGATCTTGCGCCATCGCGACCGTTCCATCTGGGTCAACAACATCAATCGAAGCGTGTCCCTGGGCCGGGAAGGGTTCTGCGATATCGTGGTTCAAAACGCGTTTGCTTCACGTTTACATACGCTCATCGAATTGCGTCTTGGTAATTTTTACATTACCGATCAGAGTAGCAATGGAACTTATATACGGTTCAAGGATGGCAACGAAGTTCACATAACCCGTCAAGAGATTCTTCTAACGGGAAATGGCTCTATTAGCTTAGGGCAATCTTTGCCCGATAATCCTGAAGAGATTATCGAGTTTTCAATCTCGGCACCTCAGCATTTTGAATAGATTGATTTTGAATTACCCAACAACAGCCTGCTCTCCCCCCGCTTTGATCAACCTTGAGTTACTTTACCAAGATGCGTTTTTGCTGGTCGTGAACAAACCCGCAGGGCTACTTTCGGTACCCGGTCGCGGCGCAGACAAAACCGATAGTTTAGCTACCCGCGTACAAGTTCGATTCGCCGACGCGTTGATTGTGCACCGCTTGGATCGAGACACATCGGGCTTGTTAGTCTTGGCGCGCGGCGCAGCCATGCATCGGCTTTTATCGATGGCCTTCGCGGCGCGCGAGGTGAATAAACGCTATGTGGCACGGGTGGCGGGCAAGCCCGAACAAACGGCTGGCGAGATCAATTTACCCATCATTGTCGATTGGCCGAATCGACCCAAACAGCATGTGAATTATGCAACAGGTAAGCCCTCGCTCACGCGCTATTCTTTGCTCAACAATGATGATGCTAGCAACACTAGCTTACTTGAATTAGAGCCGGTGACGGGCCGCACCCACCAGTTGCGCGTGCATTTATCTGCGATTGGCCATCCTATTTTGGGTGACACTTTGTACGGAGGCGATGTCTCTAACGCGGCTGAACGACTCTTGTTGCATGCGCGTCTATTGAGTTTTACTCATCCTCACAGTAACGCGCCGTTACAATTTATTTGTGAGCCACCGTTCTAACAAGCGTACGGCAGTTACCCGCCTCCGTTATAATCCGCGCACTGTAAATCTATTCGGAAAAATCATGCCTACACCGCAACGCACCGCTTTATATGGAGCAGGATCTATTGCCGCTCTGATCGCTATCTTTTATATCTGGGCTTGGATCACTTTACATTGGAGCTATTCAACAGGTGAACGGGCGGGCTTCATGCAGAAGTTCTCCAATAAAGGCTGGGTATGCAAAACTTGGGAGGGTGAATTATCCTTGGTCGCACTACCCGGCGCGGCACCAGAAAAATTCATTTTTTCAGTTCGTGATGATTCCGTAGCAACGCACATCAATCAATTGATCGGTCAGCGAGTGTCATTAACTTATGCCCAACATAAGGCCGTGCCTAGCTCATGTTTTGGCGAAACCGAATATTTTGTTACCGACATCAAAGCGATTCAGCCTTAATGCTACACACTTGAATTACTACAGCCCAGCCCCAACATTGAAGCTTGAATTGCTGGCGTTAATACTCCAAGTAACTGCTTGACCCAACCCTAAGAGGAACGTATGAAAAAATTTCTAATGTTATTGACGATTGTTTTAACCACACTGAGCTTATTTGCTGCTACTGCCGAAGCCAAGCGTTTGGGCGGCGGGGGTAGCTTTGGCAAACAACGTTCGATGGCCCCACAACAAGCACAACGTGCGCCCACTGCTGCACCTACCGCTGCACCTGCGCCTGCCGCACCTGCTGGTAATAAATGGATGGGTCCTTTAGCTGGCTTGGCGATTGGCGCGGGATTGGGCGCGTTGTTCGCGGGTGGAATGGGCGGCATGGGTGGTGCGATGGGCAACATTCTGATGATGCTGTTGGCTGGCGCTGCGGTGATGTTTTTGCTTTCGATGTTCCGTAAAAAACAACCGCAACAGGCCACACAATATGCCGGTGCAGGTGCGCCTTATAACGAGCCGCAACAAGCACAGCAACCCCAATCGAGTGGCTATTTGAGTAGCGCAGCCACTTCACAAACCGGCAACATTCCAGCTGACTTCCCGGTTGATTCATTTTTACGCAGTGCGAAAACTTCATTCATCCGCTTGCAAGCCGCGAACGACCGCAAAGATTTGAATGACATTCGCGAATACACCACTCCGGAAATGTTTGCTGAAATCTCCATGCAACTTCAAGAGCGCGACAACACGCCACAAAAAACCGATGTAATCGCCATCAATGCGCAGTTGCTCGAAGTGGCGAACGAAGGTGATTGGGCAATTGCCAGCACCCGCTTCACGGGTCAATTGAGTGAAAACAATGGCACGCCTGAAAACGTGGATGAAATTTGGCATGTGCAGAAAAATCTGCGTGACGACAAAGCGGTATGGCTGTTGTCAGGCATTCAGCAAACCTCAATACATTAGAAGTCCAATTTTCGTCGCCATGCTGAGTTGCTTACAAAAAATTACTCCTCACATATACAACAATATGCAGCGTCGTAATTTTTTGCTCGCGCCTTCACAAGAAACAACGAGCGTAGCGACTATGTTTCTTGGGGAAAACACCCTGCGGTCTTGCCTTGCTCGAAACTTGAACTTTTAGAAGGTACTTTGTGTGTTTGCTCAACCTTCTATCAAAACACTGAATCACCTGCTCACACAGAACAGTTGGGCATTGTCACGACTACAAAAATTTGCAGGTAAAACGGCGCGCTTCAATATCGCGCCGTTTTCTTTTGCCTATACGATTCTTGAAGATGGCCTGCTGCAAAGTGCAGATAGCGCAACCAGCGCAGATGCAGTCTGCTTAATCACGCCTTCATTACTGCCTCGTCTCGCAACACGTGATGAGAACGCGCGCAGCGAAATTCGCAGCGAAGGCGATGCGGCGTTACTCACCGAAATTTTCTTCTTGTCACAAAATTTGCAATGGGATGTAGCGGATGATTTGAGTAAATTCACTGGTGACATTGCGGCGGAACGTATTGTACAAACGGCAAAAAATACACAGCAACAGTTACATAATGGCGCGGTAAGCTTTGCTGAATCCCTCAGTGAATACTGGACGGAAGAACGGCCACTCATCACCAAGCCGCCTCAAATAACCGTTTTCACGCAACAGGTTGATACTCTAAGGGACGCCATTGCACGGCTGGAACAACGCATTAAACGCCTCGCTTCGACGAAGCAATAACATGCGCATATTCCGCTTAATCAAAATTATTTTTGTTGTCCTGCACTTTGGTTTGGACGAATTTTTATTGGCGCATGACAACACGCGCTGGCTGCGCACCCCGCTCAACTTCTTGCTGTTTTTCCGTAACGTCAAGCAACCCCGTGCAACTCGTTTGCGCTTGGCATTGGAGAACTTAGGACCCATATTCGTCAAGTTTGGGCAGATGCTTTCGACGCGACGCGATTTGATTCCGACAGACATCGCCGACGAGCTTGCCAAGCTGCAAGATCAGGTCCCGCCATTCCCTTCGTCACAAGCCATTGACCTTCTGGAAGCCGCGTATAACAAGCCTTTGCGCGAGGTATTTCAAAGCTTTGAAGAAACGCCTGTTGCCAGTGCATCCGTTGCACAAGTGCATTTTGCCGTACTGCCAGACGGTCGCCATGCAGCCGTCAAAATTTTGCGTCCCGGCATTAGTAAAATCATTGCGCATGACATCGCACTGCTTAAAGTAGCAGCAGAGTTAGTCGAAAAACTTTGGGCAGACGGTCGTCGTCTCAAACCGTGCGAGGTGGTTGGTGAATTTGAAAAATATCTGGCGGACGAACTTGATCTCACGCGTGAAGCCGCCAATGCCAGCCAGCTCAAACGTAATTTTGTTGATGCAAAACTGCTGCTTGTTCCTGAAATGTATTGGAATTTTTGCACTACTGAGGTGATGGTGATGGAACGCATGTACGGTATGCCCATCAGCCAAGTGGATGCATTGCGGGGTGCGGGTGTTGATATTCCCAAATTGGCGGCGAATGGCGTGGAGATTTTTTACACGCAAGTTTTTCGTGATGGTTTTTTCCACGCTGACATGCACCCCGGCAATGTACAAGTCGCGGCAGATGGCCGTTATATCGCGCTGGATTTCGGCATCATGGGTACGCTTACCGATAGTGATAAGCATTACCTCGCACAAAACTTCATTGCGTTTTTTCGCCGCGATTACAAACGCGTTGCCGAAGTGCATATTGAATCCGGCTGGGCACCCAAAGAAACGCGGGCAGATGAATTGGAAGCCGCGATACGCGCGGTGTGCGAACCCATATTCGACAAGCCTTTGCGCGAGGTTTCTTTCGGGCGTGTGCTGCTGCGCTTATTTCAAACCTCGCGCCGTTTCGGAATCGAGATTCAACCACAATTAGTTTTGCTGCAAAAGACCTTGCTCAACATCGAAGGCTTGGGGCTGCAACTCGATCCTGAGTTGGACTTGTGGAAAACCGCCAAACCGTGGCTAGAGCGCTGGATAAGTGAGCAAGTGGGTTGGCGTGGTTTACTTAAAACACTGCGCCAGGAAGCTCCGCATTACGCCACGTTGCTGCCTCAGTTGCCGCGCTTATTACATCAGTCCCTGACAAAAAACGGCAACCTGCAACGCGATGTCGTTTTACAGAAAGTACTGGCGCAACAAAAGCGCAACCAAATTTTATTGGGCGTTGTCATTATGTTGCTGCTGTGTCTACTCGCTTGGGAGGCTTTAATTTTTCTTGGCAATCGTTACTGAATAACGCTATTCGACTAGTACATCTCACCAACATTAAGCTAAACTACCACGTATGCAATCCAAAGTACTTTCTTCCGAGCTTAAAATTGGTATGTTCGTCTCGTCGCTTGATCGACCGTGGATAGATACACCGTTTATGTTGCAAGGTTTTTTGATCGAAAGCGATGAAGATATCAGGCTATTGAGACAGTATTGCGAATTTGTTCAGGTTGATTGGAGCATGTCACCTATTGCACCGCCCAACTCAATACTGCAACAACAGCAAATTGAGAGAACCGCTCAAACAACCGTTCCTCAGCAAGTCCAAGTTAATGCTGTCTCCAACATCATTCGCCCATCCGGTCAATCTGCTATAAATGATCAAGCAGAACATTCTGCTACTGAAGTATACGCCGGCTTAGATTCACTTGCCGAATTGCCACTTGAACAAACCAGGGTTCGTTCAAGTTCCGCTCATAATGCAACTCACGATCAGCCGCCAAGCACTTCCAGAACATCAGACTATCCCGAGCAAGGCAGTTTGTTTGCAGAGATTACGGGTAAATTTAAGAGCTTTTTCAACAAGGCTCCCAAAGCCCCCAAAACGAACTTTGATCCCCAGCATACGAAATCAGATTTTAATGATGCGCCTGCGCCCTATATACGCCCTGAATTTATTCCTGCAGATATCCCCATTTCCATGTATGTGGATGCCACCCCTGCCGAGCAAGAAGTGGGGCCTGCCCTCATTGCCCATAAACGCGCCAAGGATGTATTTAGCAATCTGGTAAAAGATATTCAATCAAACAAACATCTCGCACTTGAAGAGACAGAAGAGGTTGTTCACGAAGTCGTTGACAGCATGGTGCGCAACCCGGATGCGATGATGTGGATCACCCGACTACGCAAGCAAGATGAGGTGGTTTACGGGCATGGATTGCAAGTTGCAGTTTACCTTGTCGCCTTGGGTCGTCATTTGGGTTTACCCAAGGAAATGCTCGAACGTTTATGCACCATGGGGCTGCTGCTGGACATAGGTAAAATCAAACTGCCGAAAACGATATTACTGAAAAAAGAGCGTTTAAGCCCCGAAGAGTTTGAAATGCTGAAAAGCCATGTTCAACTGAGTATCAATGTTCTCAAAGAAACGCCCGATATTCACTCCGATGTTTTGCAGGGCATTGCCCAGCATCACGAGCGGGAAAATGGCAGCGGTTATCCTGCTGGATTATCCAAAGACGAGATCAGTTTATTTGGGCGTATGGCCGGTATCGTTGATACCTTTGCCGCGCTTACTAATCCCCGCTCCTACGCGAAAACCATTCCCGCTTATGAGGCATTGCAAACCCTGAGCAATTTTAATCAGGGACTCTATCAAGCTTCAATGGTCGAACAATTCATTCAGGCGATAGGCGTGTTCCCGGTGGGCTCCATGGTCGAGTTATCGACGGGTGAAGTAGCCATAGTAGTGGGTCATAGTAAAGTTCGTCGCCTCAAACCACGGGTGCTGATTATCAGCGATGCTGCCAAGCGTCCCGCTTTAGAAGCCACCACTTTAGACTTGCTCTATCAATCTGTAGCAGTGGGTGAATCCGCTATCACCATTCAACGCGGTTTGCCCACCGGGGCTTATGGCTTGGATGTTCGTGAATACTATTTGACCTAGCCATTTAAAACTTACCTCTCTATCAAACTATGTCGGGACACCTGCTAGCTCACTCAGAACTCATCAGCTTTCTCCGTCAGAAACTTGATTCCCCATCGACCAGGTCTCTTGCAGTTTTAATCATTGAGTTACATCGTACTGATCGCTTGGAAGCGATCACAGGAAGCATTTCTTCACGTACCATTTTGCAGCATATCGATTTACGTCTCGAAACTTTACTACGCGACACAGACCGTTTTGCCCATATTGATGGTGGTCAAATTCTGCTGGTGTTACCCAATCTTGCCAATACAGATCACAGTGCATTGGCCGCGATCAAAATCATCTCGGAACTGAAAAAACCCTTTACCATTGACACTCATTCAACTTTGATCCGACCTTATGTGGGCATTGCCAATTTTCCTGACAATGCTAAAGACGGCAATCAACTGTTGATGTTTGCCGATATCGCACTAAATAATGCCGCGACAAATGAGCATGGCTTTTATGTTTATCAAGCCAAAGACATTATTGAACCCAAAACCTACATAGGTCTTGAAGTCGAACTTGAAAAGGCTCTCCACGCAAATCAACTACGAGTCAACTTCCAACCACAGATCGACATGCAAACAGGTCGCTGTATATCCGCCGAAGCCTTGGTGCGCTGGACAGCACCATGGGGTGAAGAGATCAACCCCAGCCTTGTAGTTAACACCGCTGAAGACTCCGGGCTAATCAACCCATTGACAATGTGGATACTGAATACAGCACTGCGTCATGCGGCTTCCTTTGTCAAAGCGGGTCTTAATATCGGCATTAGTGTCAATTTGCCACCGAAAATACTGGAAGATGAAGAGCTACCGCAAATCATTCAGCAGGCACTCGATATCTGGAATATTCCTGCTGAGAAACTCTCCTTAGAGATCACCGAAGGATCAATGATTCAAAATATTGAGCCCACTCTACTGATGCTTGCCAAGCTTAGAGAATTGGGCATACGCATATCAATCGACGACTTTGGTACGGGCTATTCTTCATTGGCCTATCTCAAGCGTTTGCCTGTACAAGAATTGAAAATTGACATTCTTTTCGTGCGTAACATTCACAATTCAGTTGGTGACAAACAACTGGTTCGTACCATCATTGAATTGGCGCACAACTTTGCATTACTGACTGTCGCCGAAGGCGTGGAAGATCAAGCGACCTTGGCGCTTCTACGCGAGTTAGGTTGCGATATTGCGCAAGGGTATTTATTCAGCCCAGCCTTGCCTGAAGGCGATTTTATTAACTGGTATAGGCAGCATGCATGATGGCTATTGCTGTGTTTGGCAAAATACTATAAAGTCATTCCCCAGTAAGATAGTAGGTCATAAACATTTAATCCCTTGTTCCCCCTCACCTGTAAAGGATCAATATCATGGCAAATCCGCTCGACTCATTGGTAGGCACAGTTATTTCCGGCCTAGTATTAACCGTCATTCTGTATAGCCTCGCACGCGCGCTGGCATAAGAATTTTATATCCGCCTTGTTCGGATAATTTTTAAGGAGATATATATGGATTTCGTACCGGCAATCATGCGTTGGATTCACCTAATGGCAGGTGTAATGTGGATAGGCTTGCTGTATTACTTTAATTTTGTACAAGTTGCCGCACTCAAAGCTGCCGCAGCAGATAACACCGCTGCCGGTATCACTAAGCATATTGCACCCCGTGCCTTGTTTTTTTTCCGCTGGTCTTCTTTAGTCACTTGGTTGGCAGGTGCGGGTTTACTCGGGGGTAATTTTGTTTCCGCTTTCACTTTTCAGTCTGGTCACGTTGCGATAGGCATTGGTGCATGGTTGGGTACGATCATGTTACTGAATGTGTGGGGTTTGATCTGGCCAAACCAGAAAAAAATCCTCGGCATCAAGCCCGCCACTGACGAAGAAAAAGTCAAAGCACGTCGTATCGCTTTCTTGGCTTCACGTACCAACACCATGTTGTCTATCCCTATGTTATTCTTCATGGCAGCCGGTGCACATTCAGGAATTTACGGGATTTAATCTCTCAAGGGTTTAATTCCCCTCCCCTTGGGGCGAAGATGGCGATTAGCCATCAGCTTGAAGAGCGGTGTTAATACACCGCTGCTTGTGGCGGGGTGCTTTATTTTAAAGATTTTGTTCTGTTAAAAACAAACCCGCCTAATGGCGGGTTTGTTTTTTTACCGCAATGTTAGGTATTACTCTACCGTCACAGACTTCGCCAGATTACGCGGCTTATCCACATCTGTTCCCTTTTGCAACGCTACATAATAGGCGAGCAGCTGCAAAGGGATGGTATGCAAAATCGGGCTTAAGTATCCCGCGTGTTCAGGCATGTGCATGATGTGAATGCCTTCAGCTTCTTTGATATGCGTGTTGGCATCGGCAAACACATACAACTCTCCACCGCGCGCGCGTACTTCTTGCAGATTGGACTTTAATTTTTCCAATAGCGCATCGTTCGGTGCGACTGAAATAACCGGCATGTCTTTATCGACCAAAGCCAAAGGGCCATGCTTTAACTCGCCTGCGGGATAAGCTTCGGCGTGAATATAGGATACTTCCTTAAGCTTCAAGGCACCTTCTGCCGCAATCGGAAAATGCAATCCACGACCCAAAAATAATGCGTTATGCTTGCTGGCAAATTTTTCTGCTAGCTTGGCGATATGCGGCTCCAGCTCCAACACTTTTTGTACTGCACTGGGCAGGTGGCGTAAATCATGCAGATGTCGTTGCTCATCTTGCAACGATAATCGCCCGCGCTGTTTAGCCAACACCAGTGTCAGTAAAAACAAAGCGGCAAGTTGTGTGGTAAAAGCTTTGGTGGAAGCCACACCGATTTCGGGGCCTGCTCGCGTTAACATACGCAATTTGCAAAGCCGTATCAACGCGCTTTCCGGCACGTTACAAATTGCCAAAGTATGTGTATGTCCCAATGATTTTGCGTGATTCAAAGCGGCTTGTGTGTCGGCGGTTTCGCCCGATTGCGAGATGACCACAACTAAGGATTTCGGGTTGGCAACACTGTCGCGATAACGATATTCACTGGCGATTTCCACATTGCAGCGAATTCCTGCAATTTCTTCGAGCCAATAGCGCGCCACCAATCCTGCGTGATGGCTTGTGCCACAAGCCAAGATCAGAATGCTATCGATGTCGGCAAACGTATTGGCTGCTTGCGCACCAAAAATACCCGGCACTAAAGACTGGCTGTTACACACCGATTCCAAGGTATCCGCCAATGCCTGCGGTTGTTCGTGTATCTCTTTCTGCATGTAATGCTGATACAGACCAAGCTCAACACTGTCATTGCTAAGTTCACTAAGCTGAACAATTCGCTCGACATGCCTACCGTTCACATCAAAAATTTTATAACCATGGCGACCCAGTTCAACCACATCGCCTTCTTCAAGATAAACCACTTTGCGGGTCTGCGCCAACAATGCGGACACATCGGATGCAATAAAGTGTTCGCCATCCCCGACACCCAGCAACAACGGACTGCCGCGCCGTGCGCACACCAGTTGATCGCGATTGTCATTCGCAATTACGCCGATGGCGTAAGCCCCCACTAGCTCGGCAAGTGCTGCCTGTGTTGCTGCGAGCAATGTGCCGCCATTTTTATAGTAACTATGAATCAAATGCCCAATGACTTCCGTATCTGTGTCTGAAGCGAATTCATATCCCTCAGAAGTTAGGCGCGTGCGCAGGATTTCGTAGTTCTCGATGATGCCATTATGCACCACCGCGATTTGATTTTTGCTAACGTGAGGATGGGCGTTGCGCTCGCTAGGTACGCCGTGCGTTGCCCAACGAGTGTGAGCAATACCTATCAATCCTTGAGTGCTTGCGGTTTTCTTAGTCAGGTCAGCCACGCGTCCCGTGCTACGAACTCGATCCAATTCCTCATCATGCACGACGACCAAACCTGCCGAGTCATAACCGCGATATTCCAAGCGCTGCAAGCCTTCCAGCAAAATCGGCACAACGTTTCGCTGCGCGATTGCCCCTACGATTCCACACATAATTTAATCCTGGGTTGTATTGTTTTATTTAGCAAGCGTGCAAAAAATACGGCTCACTTTTTTTTGGCGGGTCGCTTCCAACCAGAGATGGAAACTTGTTTGCTGCGTGAGAGCGTCAATTCTCCGTCTGATGTATCACGAGTAATGGTCGATCCTGCGCCTATTGTCGCACCTTTTCCAACTCGAACTGGCGCGACTAATTGCGTGTCGGAACCAATGAAAGCATCATCCTCAATAATGGTGCGATGCTTATTCGCGCCATCATAATTGCAGGTGATAGTTCCCGCGCCGATGTTGACTCGACTACCCACGGTGCTGTCGCCGATGTAACTGAGGTGGTTGGCTTTGCTGCCCTGACCAATTTCACTATTTTTAATTTCGACGAAATTTCCAACATGCGCATCGTCATGCAGCTTTGTCCCTGGACGCAATCGCGCATATGGACCGATGTGACAGTTAGCCCCTACTTTGCTGCTATCGATGAGGCTGTAAGGCAATATTTGCGTGCCTTGCGCGACACTGGCATTTTTAATGATACTGTAAGCACCTACATGCACATTGTCGCCAAGGTTAACTTCTCCCTCAAAAATACACCCTACATCAATTTCAACATCTCGTCCGCACGTTAATTTTCCGCGTACATCAATTCGTGCAGGATCGGCTAAGGTCACACCACTCGTTAATAATTTTGACGCCTCAACATGCTGCCAGATACGCTCCAAAACTGCCAACTGTGATTTGCTGTTGATGCCATGTATCTCCCATTCTCGTGCAGGTTGTATGCTATGCACAACCACGCCCTGCTCTACTGCCATGCTTACGATATCGGTGAGGTAATACTCACCTTGAATATTTTTGTTTTGTAAATTCGCCAACCAGTTACGCAACAGCCTAGTCGGTGCAAGCAATATCCCGGTGTTCACTTCGCTTATTTTGCGCTGCTCGGCAGATGCATCTTTTTCCTCAACTATGCTTAGTATGTCACCTTTTTTATTGCGCACGATTCGACCATAGCCCGTAGGATTTTCTAAATTAACCGTCAACAACACCAAGCCAGCCCCCGTTTGTTGCATACGCTGCAACGTGTCAGCTTGTATTAGTGGCACATCGCCGAACAACACCATAGTCAGGCTTGCGTCATCAAGATGCGGCATCGCTTGCTGCACAGCATGTCCCGTTCCCAACTGCGGCTCTTGAATCACAAAGCTCGCTGCGTATCGCTGCATAGCTACGGGCACGGCACTGCCACCATGACCATACACCACGCAAATTTGCTTGGGTTGTAGCGTTACCGCGCAATCCAACACGTGCTGGAGCAAGGGCTTGCCCGCTAGGGTATGCAACACCTTGGGCTTGTCAGAATGCATCCGAGTGCCTTTTCCGGCAGCCAAAATTACGATATTGAGTGATTTCATGTTGTGCTTTCTATTATTCATTTGGAGTATATCAAATCGCTTTGGCTGGTGTATGTTGGTTGCTACTGAATTTATCCTTACGTGAATTTTCGTCTTTTATTCTTATAACTATTTAATTCCAAATGATAGTAGTTAAGCTTGCGGCGGTTAAAGAAATAGCGTCTAATCTAGTCTGTATATAGAGATATCGCTTTAGATTCCTAAAGACACGTATGAATTTATTCACTCCATCAATTATTTTCTTGCCATTCTTGCTGGGTGCTTGCGCTAATTCTCCAAGCCAACTTCTTTCCAGCGAGTATGCCGAGAGTTGCCATTTGGCTGAACGCAGTAATGATTTGAATTCTGCTGAGAAGCAATGTTATTTGGCACTTGTTAATACTGAATCAAGTAACAATCCAAAACTAAGGTCGCTGCGATTATATAAACTTGGAAAAATCAGGCTGCAACTTGCGAAATTTCATGACTCTGAATTACTTATAAAAGAGTCATTGCAAATCGAAGAAAGTCTCGGCAGTACGCCAAAAACTATAGGTTCCAGACTAATAGATTTGTCTTCCAGCCTAGCTGAACAGGGTAGATGGCAAGAAGGAGCAACATTACTTGAGCGTCTTTTACCAATTGCACCACAATTTTCTAAGCTTGAACGTACCCGCATTGGTCAATTGCTGATCCAGTATAGTCGTCAGCTAAAATCATTGAATCAAGCAGAGCTAGCTAAGCGTTTTAAGGCCACAGCGTCCATTATCGTTGATAATGACACTTATTTTTTCCGCTCGGTAAAATAGCATTATCTTTCAATTTGTAAAAAAAAGCGGCCTAAGCCGCTTTTTAATATCTATTAATCCTATGACTAATGTCCGCTATGTTTACGTAGTTGCTTGATTGCTGCCAACTGCGCAATTGCTTCAGCCAACTCTGCTTGTGCTTGTGCGTAATCAATGTCGGATACTCGATTTTTCATGGCTTCTTCGGCATCTTGCTTGGCTTGCAGAGCACGTGCTTCGTCTAGGTCATGCCCACGAATAGCCGTATCTGCCAAGATAGTCACAACATTCGGCTGCACTTCTAACATGCCGCCAGACACGTAAATCAACACCTCTTCAGCTTGATCAGGCACTTTTATACGTACTGAACCTGGCTTTACGCGGGTCAACAAAGCAGTATGGCGCGGGTAGATACCCAACTCACCCATTTCACCAGGGACTACCACCACTTCGGCTAGGCCGGAGTAAATGGACGCTTCTGCGCTTACCACGTCAACATGAACGGTCATGGCCATGATGTCCTCTTAGTTCAGTGTTTTTGCTTTTTCAACGGCTTCTTCAATGCCGCCAACCATGTAAAACGCTTGTTCTGGCAGGTGGTCGTAATCACCGTTTACAATGCCTTTGAAGCCTTTGATGGTTTCTTTCAGCGTTACATATTTGCCTGGGCTACCGGTAAACACTTCAGCAACGTGGAAAGGTTGTGACAAGAAACGTTGAATCTTACGTGCACGTGCAACGGCCAATTTGTCTTCAGGAGCCAATTCGTCCATACCCAAAATCGCAATGATGTCGCGCAATTCTTTATAGCGTTGCAGTGTCATTTGCACGCCGCGAGCAACGGAGTAGTGCTCTTCGCCAACGACCAATGGATCAAGCTGGCGTGATGTTGAATCGAGTGGGTCAACCGCTGGGTAAATACCCAATGAAGCGATGTCTCGAGACAACACAACGGTTGAATCCAAATGCAAGAAGGTGGTTGCAGGAGCTGGATCAGTCAAGTCATCCGCAGGCACGTAAACCGCTTGAACCGAAGTTATAGAACCGACTTTGGTTGAAGTGATACGCTCTTGCAAACGACCCATTTCCTCAGCCAGAGTAGGTTGATAACCCACAGCAGAAGGCATACGACCCAACAACGCAGATACTTCAGTACCAGCCAAAGTGTAACGATAAATGTTATCAACGAAGAATAAAATGTCGCGACCTTCGTCACGGAATTTTTCCGCCATTGTCAGTCCAGACAACGCTACGCGCAGACGGTTACCAGGTGGCTCGTTCATTTGACCGAACACCATCGCAACTTTGTCCAACACGTTGGAATCTTTCATCTCGTGGTAAAAGTCGTTACCCTCACGAGTACGCTCACCCACACCCGCAAACACTGACAAACCAGCGTGTTGCTTAGCGATGTTGTTAATCAGTTCCATCATGTTCACGGTCTTACCTACACCCGCACCACCGAACAGACCAACCTTACCACCTTTAGCAAATGGACAGATCAGGTCAATAACTTTAATACCTGTTTCCAGCAAATCAATGGATGGTGAAAGCTCGTCAAACTTAGGTGCTTTTTGATGTATGGAACGACGCTCGTCACATTTAATATCACCTGCGTCATCGATTGGGCGACCCAATACGTCCATGATACGACCCAACGTGCCTGCACCCACTGGGACAGTAATCGGGCTATTCGTATTCAATACTGACATGCCGCGCTTCAAGCCGTCTGAAGAACCCATCGCGATGGTACGCACCACGCCGTCGCCCAACTGTTGCTGAACTTCGAATGTGAGACCCGCCTCAGCGAATGCGCCGCCGTCTGAGCCTAATTTAAGCGCGTCATACACTTTAGGCACTTGATCGCGTGGAAACTCAATGTCAACCACTGCACCAATACTTTGAACAATCTTACCTTGAGCCATTTCAAAACTCCCCATCAAAAATAATTTCGTAAACTGCTTTGCAATTAAAATTTTGTTAGCCTACCGCTGCCGCACCACTTACGATCTCTGATATTTCACGAGTAATCGCCGCTTGACGCGCTTTGTTATAAACCAGTTTAAGATCGGCAATAACGCTCTTCGCGTTGTCCGACGCAGCCTTCATTGCCACCATCCGTGAGCTTTGCTCAGAAGCCATGTTTTCCACTACGCCTTGGTACACCAACGATTCAACATAGCGCAACAGCAATTGATCAATCACTGCTTTTGCATCCGGCTCATAGATGTAGTCCCAGCTTGCTTTTGATTCGCCCATCTTATCGCTGGTCAAAGGCAACAATTGCTCAACACAAGGTTGTTG
>JABFRF010000116.1 GCA_013141315.1 Gallionella sp.
GCGATTGCGGTTGCATTGGAAGTGGGCGTGACGGATGACGCAATCGTTGCGGCACTCGCCGAATTTGAAGGGGTGGGCAGACGCTTCCAACGCTACGGTGAAATTAAATTACCGCCGACTGCGCTCCCCCACCCCAACCCTCCCCCGAAGGGAGAGGGGGCAATCGTTGCCGCTTCTCGCGGCAGCTTTACTCTTATCGATGACTATGGACATCATCCGGTGGAGATGGCGGCGACCTTGGCTGCGGTGCGCGGTGCCTTCCCTGATAAGCGTTTGGTGCTTGCCTTTCAGCCGCATCGTTACACACGTACCCGTGATGTGTTCGATGATTTCGTCAAAGTGTTATGCACGGTCGATGCGTTGGTGTTGGGTGAAGTGTATGCAGCAGGTGAACAGCCGATTGTGGCGGCTGACGGTCGTGCATTGATGCAAGCGTTGCGCGTAGCAGGACAAAGTGCCGCTGTGTTTGTGGAGCAGATTACCGATATGCCGCAAGCGATTATGTTGATGGTGCGCGATGGCGACGTGGTGATCACCATGGGTGCAGGGTCGATAGGTTATACACCGGGCGCATTAGTGCAATTACAACAGCCATGAATATGAGCGAGATAAAACAATTTAGCGATTGCAAGTTACGCGGTGAGTTACGTCATAACGTGGCGATGAACAAGCACGTCAGTTGGCGTGCCGGTGGTGTAGCGGAACGCATGTATCAGCCTGCTGACGTGGCTGATTTGCAAGTATTCTTGCGCAGCTTGCCAGTAGATGAGCCGCTGTATGTGGTTGGCTTGGGCAGCAATTTATTAGTGCGTGATGGTGGCGTGCGTGGCACGGTGTTGTTGATGCACGGTGCGTTGAAAGAATTGCGTGTGGAAAGTGCTAACACGCTTTACGTTGAGGCAGGCGTAGCAGGGGCAAAGCTGGCGCGCTTTGCAGCGACACATCAGTTAAGCGGTGCTGCATTTTTTGCCGGCATCCCCGGCACAGTCGGTGGCATGTTGGCGATGAATGCGGGTTGTTACGGCAGTGAAACGTGGCAAAAAGTGCAGCGCGTCTTGGTGATAAATCGTCGCGGAGAGTTGTTTCAGCGCAGTGCTGAAGATTATGAGATTGGCTACCGTCATGTTGCCGCACGACCCTCTCCTCAATCCTCTCCCGCAAGCGGGCGAGGAGGCGATCGAGAAAAGCACGATTCAATTCCTGCTCAGGAAGAATGGTTTGTCGCGGCATGGCTAAAGTTTGAAGCGGGTGATAGTGATACTGCGCGTCAAGAAATTAAAACGTTGTTGAATAAGCGCATCGCGACACAGCCGTTGAATTTACCCAATGCGGGTTCGGTGTTTAGAAATCCGCCTAACGATCATGCCGCGCGATTGATTGAACTATGTGGGCTGAAAGGCAAGCAGATTGGCGGTGCGCAGGTATCGGAAAAGCACGCCAATTTCATTGTGAATGTTGGCGGTTCGACAGCAGCCGACATCGAGAATTTGATTAAAGAAGTGCTTGATGTAGTCGATATGAAGACAGGGGTGAAGTTGCATCCAGAAGTCAGAATCATAGGTGAGGCAGCATGAACAAATTTGGAAAAGTGGCAGTGTTATTCGGCGGTAAATCTGCCGAACGCGAAGTGTCACTTAAGAGCGGTGCGGCGGTATTGGCGGCTTTGTTGCGTAGCGGTGTGGATGCTCATGCGTTCGACCCTGCGACACGTAATTTACAAGAACTCAAAGACCAAAATTTTAGCCGTGTCTTCATCGCGCTGCATGGACGTTACGGCGAAGACGGCACAGTACAAGGCGCGCTGGAATTGTTGGGCATTCCTTACACAGGCAGCGGAGTCATGGCTTCGGCATTGGGTATGGATAAGTGGCGCACCAAGCTGGTGTGGCAGGCGGCGGGTTTGCCAATACCCGATTACGAAATGTTGAATGCGAATAGCGATGCGGCAACTGTCGTAAAAAAATTAGGTTTGCCGTTGTTCGTAAAGCCTGCCAATGAAGGCTCTAGTGTGGGCATCAGCAAAGTAAAGGCAGCCAGTGATTTGCAGGCTGCGTATCAGGAAGCGGTGAAATATGACTCGTTGGTGATTGCTGAAAGTTTTGTTGGCGGCGGCGAATACACCGCTGCGATTTTGGGCGAGCAAGCTTTGCCTGTTATCAAGATTGAGCCCGCCAACGAATTTTACGATTACGAAGCCAAGTATTTGCGAGATGACACACGCTATCTATGTCCGAGTGGATTGAGTGCCGGGCAAGAAGCGGAAATGCAAGGTTTAGCGAAACAAGCATTCGCACTCATCGGCGGGCAAGGTTGGGGACGTGTGGATTTTCTGATGAGCGAATCAGGCAAGCCTTATGTGTTGGAAGTAAACACCTCGCCGGGCATGACTGACCATAGCCTAGTGCCTATGGCGGCGCGGCAAGCAGGTATTAGTTTCGAGCAGCTAGTAGTGAAAGTATTGGAGTTAGCAGAAGTTAACAATTGTTTTTCACGTTCGCCTCCTCGCCCGCTTGCGGGAGAGGATTGAGGAGAGGGTAATGTGGGATAACGCCGCACTGTTGCGCAACATCGCCAACACACTGTTTGCAATTTGTGCGCTGGCGATTTTGTATGGTGCGATTTATTACACGGTGCATTTGCCCAATTTATTTCCGATACAGAGTGTGCGCTTGAGTAGCGCGCCTGAACGAGTGGTGGCGAGTGAAGTGTTGCAAGTGGTGCGTAGCGAAGTGCGCGGTAATTTCTTCACAGTTGATATTGATCGTGTGCGACGTTCGGTAGAGAGATTACCGTGGGTGCGCAACGTCAGTATTCGCCGCGAGTTTCCCAATCGCTTGGTGATGGAAGTGGAAGAGCATCAAGCTTTGGCGCATTGGAATAACGGTGCATTGGTTAATCAACAAGGCGAAGTTTTTGTCGCTACAAGCGAGCAAGAGCTGCCGAGTTTTATTGGCCCCGATGAAGCATCGCATGAAGTGACTGAACAGTATGCGCAACTGAGTCAACAGCTCGCAACGCTTAATTTACAAGCGACCCAGGTGGCGTTGTCGGCGCGCCATGCTTGGCAAGTGCGCCTGAGTAACGAGATGGTTTTGGAGTTGGGGCGTGAAGACATGCAACAACGCTTGGCAAGATTTGTAACGGTGTATCCCTACAGTATCGCTGCGATGAATATGAAATATGTTGATCTGCGCTACCCCAATGGATTCGCGGTTAGCAGCGCAGTTAAAAGCTAGAGCAGCGCAGTTAAAAAATAGAGATGTAGTAGGAGAAATAGGATGAGTAGAAATAAAGAAAATAAAAATTTGGTGGTCGGCTTGGACATAGGCACGTCCAAAGTGGTCGTCATCGTTAGTGAAGTGAAGGCGGATAACTCGCTGGAAGTGATCGGCATGGGCATGCAGCCTTCTGCTGGAATGAAAAAAGGCATGGTGGTCAATATCGAAGCCGCTGTAGGCGCGATACAAGGTGCGGTGCAAGAAGCCGAGCTGATGGCAGATTGCAAGATTCATGATGTATATACCGGCATCGCAGGCAGCCATATTCGCAGTTTGAATTCGCGCGGCATGGTGAAAATTAAAGATAAAGAAGTCACGCAAGCGGACATCGATCGCGTGATTGAAACCGCTAGCTCAATCAGCCTGCCGAGCGATCAGCAGATTCTGCACATCCTTGAACAAGAATTCAGTATTGATGGACAAGAGGGAATCAAAAAACCGTTGGGCATGAGCGGCATGCGCTTGGATGTTGAAGTGCATATCGTCAATGGTGCAGTCGCTGCCGTGCAGAACATTATGAAATGCATTCATCGTTGCGGCTTGGAAGTGAATGAGTTGATCTTGCAACCGTTGGCCTCAAGTAAATCGGTGCTGGAAGAAGATGAAAAAGAACTCGGCGTATGCATCGTCGATATAGGTGGTGGGACAACGGACATTGCGGTGTTCACTGGCGGTGCAATACGTCACACCGCCGTGATTCCAATTGCGGGCGATCAAATTACTAACGACATCGCGATGGCATTGCGTACCCCGACACAAGACGCGGATGACATCAAAATCAAGCATGGTTGTGCGCTGCGTCAGTTGGTCACCAGCGGCACGATAGAAGTGCCCGGCGTGGGTGAGCGCGGCCCGCGCACCTTGTCGCGTCAGACCTTGGCAGAAGTCATCGAACCACGCGTCGAAGAATTGTATTCGCTGGTGCAGCAGGAGCTACGCCGCAGTGGCTTCGAAGATTTGCTCTCGTCCGGCATCGTCATTACCGGCGGCAGCAGCGCCATGCAAGGCATGGTTGAGCTGGGCGAAGAAATTTTCCATTTGCCGGTGCGTTTAGGCATTCCGAAATATGTAGGGGGCTTGTCTGATGTGGTGAAAACGCCTCGCTTGTCAACGGGTGTAGGGCTATTGCTGTATGGCTTGGAAAACCATCAGCGCAATGTTGAGACGCGTAGCAAAGTGAGTAGTTTTGGTGACATAACCTCAAAGATGAAGGCGTGGTTTACGGGGAACTTTTAGCAGTTTGGTTAGTGGTGTTCAGGTTTAATTTTTAATTTTAAGGAGAGCGAAATGTTTGAACTTTTGGAAGCGCAAAGTCAGGATGCAATCATCAAAGTGGTTGGCGTAGGCGGTTGCGGCGGCAATGCCGTGGATCACATGATTGAACAAGGCGTGCAAGGCGTGGAGTTCATCGTCATCAACACTGACGCGCAAGCGCTCAAACGAAGTAAGGCCACCACTCAATTGCAGATTGGTTCAAACATCACCAAAGGTTTGGGCGCAGGGGCGAAGCCGTCAGTCGGTCAAGCCGCTGCTGAAGAAGATCGCGAGCAAATTAAAGAAATGTTGCGCGGTGCCAACATGGTGTTCATCACAGCAGGTATGGGCGGTGGCACAGGAACAGGTGCTGCTCCTATCGTTGCGCAAATCGCCAGAGAGTTGGAGATTTTGACCGTGGCCGTGGTGACTAAACCGTTCGCTTACGAAGGTAACCGCATGCGTTTTGCCAAGGCCGGTATCGAGGCGTTGCACGAGCATGTTGACTCACTCATCATCGTGCCGAATTCAAAATTGATGGAAGTGCTGGGCAATGACATCACTGTACCGGAAGCCTTCAAGGCCGCCAATGGCGTGCTGCAAGGCGCAGTGGCAGGTATCGCCGAAGTGATTAACGTACCGGGATTGATTAACGTCGATTTTGCTGACGTGCGCACCGTGATGTCAGAAAACGGCATGGCGATGATGGGCTCAGCGATTGCCACAGGTGTAGATCGTGCGCGCATTGCCGCAGAGCGCGCAATCGCCAGCCCGTTGTTGGAAGATATTGATATGTCCGGCGCACGCGGTGTGTTGGTGAATATCACCTCATCCAGCATGTTGCGCTTGAAAGAAATCGACGACGTAATGGAATGCGTACAATTCGCCGCCGAAGAAGCAACCGTGATTGTCGGCTCGGTATTCGAC
>JABFRF010000150.1 GCA_013141315.1 Gallionella sp.
ATGAAAATCTCAACGCACCGGGGATGCACTTTGAATCGCTGGCATTTGAGGCTTGCTGCACGCTACCCAATCCTGATTGTGAACCCGACGATACTCCGAATCGGTTTTATGCCTATGGCGTAGTGGCGCGGCTGGCGTTGCTTGCGGCATCGCTTGAGATGGAAGCGGTGGCTGGGTGACTCTAATGCCGTTCGCCCTGAGTAGTCCGCGTAGCGGGCGTATCGAAGGGAGCGACTTCGATACGGTGCTGCGCACCTACTCAGTCCGAACGGTAATCTTATTATTTGTCTTCCTACTTACTGCTTGTGGCAAAGAGAAACTTTATCAAGAGCAAGGCTTCGTATTCGGCACACTGGTGGATGTGACGGTGTACGGGGAAGCCGAGCCTAACGCCAAGCAAGCAGTTGCGGAAGTGATGCAAGAATTTCAGCGGTTGCACACCATGTTGCATGCGTGGCAACCCAGCGAGCTAAGCGAAGTGAACGCGGCATTTGCACAAGGCGATAGCGTGGCGGTGTCAGCAGAACTCGCCACCCTGTTGCAAGGTGCCACAAAAATCTCGAAGCAATCCCAGTCCTTATTCAACCCCGCAATTGGCGGATTGATTGCCTTGTGGGGTTTTCACGCGGATGAATTCAAAGCCGTGCAGCCTGACGAAACTAAAATCACCGAATGGGTACAAGCTAATCCGCAGATGAGTGACATCTCGATTGTGCGCGGCCGTGTACAGAGTAAAAATAAATCCGTGCAGGTCGACTTGGGTGGCTATGCAAAAGGCTACGCCTTGGATAGGGCGGTGGCAATTTTGCACAAGCGCGGCATACATAATGCCCTCATCAACATCGGCGGCAATGTTATCGCACTCGGTCAACACGGCAAACGTCCGTGGCGCGTGGGCATTCAGCATCCGCGTAAATCGGGCGCGTTGGCAAGTCTGGATTTGCACGATGGCGAAGCCATTGGCACATCGGGTGATTATCAACGCTACTTTATGATCGGCGATGTTCGCTATTGCCACCTCATCAATCCACACAGTGGTTACCCGATGCAGGGTGTACAAGCGGTAACGATTTTGACGCATGGCGCACACGCAGGCGTGTTGTCCGATGCGGCTTCCAAGCCTTTGTTTATTTCAGGTGCGCATGGATGGCGCGTAGCGGCGACGCAAATGAATTTACCCGAAGCGATGTTGGTCGATGCGCAAGGCGTGATTCACCTGACAGGCGCGTTGCAGAAACGGCTAGAATTCACGGACAAGAACGTCCATCCGCTGGTTGAATAATGAAGCTCAATTTATCGAAAAATTGCTGCACCGCTCCTCCCCTGGTGGAGCAACTAGCCATTCGACTAAGCCCGCAAGCGGGCAAGTCGCTGGTTATGATAAGGGGAGGCTGGGAGGGGTTAAGGTTTTGCCAAAAACAAACCCCCTCTAGCTCCCCCTTGTCAGGGGGAGAACCGTTTTGATGCGCTTGCTTAAATATATTTTTAGACTGAATTGATGGGAGTGATTTAGTGATCGGGATTTTATTAGTTACACATAACGGCTTAGGCGATAGTTTTATCGATTGCGTTAAGCATGTGCTGGACGAAGTGCCACCCAACTTGAAATCGCTATCGGTAACGGCGAGCGATAATCCGCAGCAAAAATCCGTTGAAGGACAAGCCTTAATCAAGCAACTTGATACAGGCAGCGGCGTGTTGATTTTGTCCGACGTGTACGGCGCAACACCCAGCAACATTGCGCGGCAGCTGTGTCATGCCGAGCGCGTGATGGGTGTAGCAGGTTTGAATTTGCCGATGCTGTTGCGCACCGTTACACATCCTATTACCACCTTGCCCGAACTGGTCAAGATCGCCGTAGATGGCGGACGTGGCTGCATTACCTCAATCAAACCCGAACAATAATATGCAGCAACAGGACGCACTAATAATTAACAAGCTGGGCCTACATGCACGCGCTTCCGCCAAGCTCACACAACTTTCATCCAGCTTCAAATGTGAGGTGATGTTGTCGCGCAATAATCGCCGTGTGAATGCAAAAAGTATCATGGGCGTGATGATGCTCGCCGCCTCGAAGGGCACGACCATCAACATCGAAACCAATGGCGCGGATGAAGTTGAAGCGATGCAGGCTTTGCAAAATTTAATTAGCGATTATTTTGGAGAAGGCGAGTAATCATGTGGACATCCCCAGAAACCGTAGCGAGCAGCTTGAGTGCAAGGCGCATGGAACGGAGCAACGAGACATACCATCTAGGTAGGCGAGGCGGCGAGTACCGCGCAACGCCGCAATCAAGCTGCGCAGTAGGTTTATGGGGGTGTCTATGAGTTTTACGTTGCACGGGATTGCAGTCTCTAGCGGCATTGCGATTGGCTATGCCAACCTGATTTCGCACACTTCGCTAGAAGTATCGCATTACGTTTTGCCGATAAAATTTATTGGTGAAGAGGTTGCGCGCTTTGATGCGGCCTTGGCTGCCACACGCGAAGAGTTTGCCAATATGCGCAGCAATCGCCCCAGTTACGCGGCGGCGGAATTTGATGCGTTTTTAGAATTACAGCAAATGATTTTGGATGATCCGCTGCTGAGTGCCGAGCCGCGCAACATGATTGCCGAAGAGCGCTGCAACGCCGAGTGGGCGTTAAAGGTACAGATGGAAACATTGATCGCGCAATTCGATGCGTTTGAAGATGCCTATCTGCGCGAGCGGCAAACCGATGTGAAGCAAGTTGCCGAGCGTTTGCTCAAGCAATTACTCGGACAGCCGAGGCATGTGCCTCCGCCTTCGCGTGATGATGTCGAGTTAATTTTGGTTGCGCATGATTTAAGCCCTGCCGATTTAATTCAATTTAAGTCGCATCAATTTGCCGCCTTTGTCACCGATGCGGGCGGTGCAACCTCGCACACTGCGATTGTAGCGCGCAGCCTGAACACCCCGTCAGTATTGGGCTTGCGCAATGCACGTGAATTGATACGCGAGAACGATCTGCTGATTGTGGATGGCGAGCAAGGTGTCGTCATCGTCAATCCCGACAAGCACATTCTGGCCGATTACAAGCTGCGCCAAAGCGAATGGGAGCTGGATCGCAAAAAGCTCAAGCGGCTGCGCAGTGCCAAAGCAAACACCTTGGATGGCAGCGTAATCGAGCTACACGCCAATATCGAAAAGCCCGAAGACATCGCCGAAGTCAAAGAAAATGGCGCGACGGGCATCGGTTTATTCCGTAGTGAATTTTTGTTTTTGAATCGCGACAACCTGCCCGATGAAGAAGTGCAATTCGAGGCGTATCGCGCCGTGGCGGTGGGCATGGATGGTCAGCCTGTGACGATACGCACTTTCGATTTGGGTGCGGACAAACAAATCAAAGGCGAAGAACGCGTCGCCAACAATCCCGCGCTCGGCTTGCGGGCGATTCGTTTATGCCTCGCCGAACCGCAATTATTCCGCACCCAATTGCGCGCCTTGCTGCGCGCCACCCATTACGGCAACGTAAAAATCCTCGTGCCGATGTTATCCAGCGTGTCCGAAATCACTCAGACTTTACAGTTCATCGAGGCTACGAAAAAAAGCCTAGCCGAAGACGGCATCCCATTTGACCATGAGGTGAAAATCGGCGGCATGATCGAGATTCCCGCAGCGGCACTCGCACTAAACGTGTTCGCCAAACGCTTGGACTTTCTCTCCATCGGCACCAACGATTTAATTCAATACACCCTCGCGATAGACCGCACCGATGAACAAGTTGCGCATCTGTATGACCCGCTGCATCCCGCCGTGCTGCACTTATTGTCACTGGTGATCGGCAGTGCCAATCGTTACGGCATCCCGATTTCCGTGTGCGGCGAAATGGCGGGCGAGCTAGCCTACACGCGGCTGTTGCTGGGGTTAGGACTGCGTCAATTCTCGATGTATTCCGCGCAAGTGCCCAGCATCAAACAACGCGTACTCTCGACCAACGTACCCAATATCGCTACACTCACACAAAAGATTTTACGTGCCGATGACCCGCTGAAGATTCGGGAGTTGCTGGATATGCTGAATAGCTAAAGCAGGGAGATTCAAACATGTCGTTTTATCGAAAAATTTAGGGTGTGATATTTTTTACGCTCAATTAAATCAAGGTACTTATTAAATATCCCAGATTCCGCAAAAGTGCGGAGTCTGTTAACTCCACGTTAGAAATCAACAATGAGCATGTGCATGAATCGAATCACTACAACATTTACTCTCTCCATAGTCACTATTCTGGCTGGATGTGCATCGCCGGTCTATAACTACTCGCCACCCGTTACGCAAATAAGCTTTCCAAAAATTGGAATTGAGTCGTCCGCATACGTTGGTGACACATTGGTTAGCCAAGGTTCGATCATGGAACACGACGCGATACTCGTCGAGTCAGACGTTGATCTTGGGCTACTTAAGCCATACACCATCACCAAGGGCACTTTCCTCAAGTTTGGCGAGAGTGACAACATATCGTACTACTCAATAAACAACCCTTTCGAGGGCGGCGGCAGCCTTCAGAAGGCCGCTTTAGCTGATCCGCCTAAAGCCATTCAAGCCTATAAGAACGAAAACAAAATATGCGGCATATCCATATTCGACGCTTTTGTGTGCTCTACGAATGCATCGTACACATTCACGAAGAGACCAATAGCATCTTCTAACTCATTTCAACAGTCGCTAATTTATAGCGGGAAGGTCGGAAACCGCATCAAGTTTGGTTACAGAGAATTCTCTGGCAACACCGCTCGCCCAGCATTCAACAACGATGTGGACTACGACCTAAGCGAGTCGAAAATCGTAGGTTACAAAGGCGCGCGCATTGAAGTAGTTGAGGCAACAAATGAATCGGTTCGATACAGACTACTTTCAAACTTTAACACTCAAAAATGAGCAAGCGAGGTAGGGTGGGCAGGCTGTAATGCCCACGCGGAAAAATGAAATGGTGGGCAAGTTGCCCACCCTACAAAATCAACCGTTAGGTTTAGTGCTTCTAAAAATATTCATACTCAATTTGGGTTCTGAAGGTGTGGTTCGGCGAGTTGCTATTGCTGCCTTTTAACCACGCGGCGTTGTATTTAATGGCTCGGCGATTTTCGAGTTTGATTTTGCCGAACACAGCGGGGCCGATGTTGTTGGCTTCAAATTTTTGTTGACTCCAGTCGTTCCATTTGCCCATGCCTGCAAAGCCCTGCACGCCAAATTCCAGTTCGGGTTGCCAGCGATATTTGGCTTGCCATTGGGTGTTAAGGTTGGTGCTAAACCGGAATTAAAGGGGTCAGGCTCTCATGGCACTCGGTTAAGCAATTGGTGAGCATAAATGAGGTCACGTGCGAGCTGGCGTGGCACGGTTAACAGCGGCAGGTTCTTGGGTCGCCGTTTCTTTGCGCGAGGCTCGAATCGATTGGGT
>JABFRF010000136.1 GCA_013141315.1 Gallionella sp.
CAATTTCCATATCGACATCCGGCAGCATGTTGATGTGCAACGGTGTGCCATGTTGCCAATACGACGAGGCTTGCAATATGGCTGGGCCACTCAAGCCGCGATGGGTAACCAGCACGTTTTCACGAAACGATTGTTTACCTGCGCTGACGATGGCATCAAATGAAACGCCGGTTAACTCGGAGTAAGGCTTCCAATCATCAGGCGCAAATGTCAGCGGAACTAAACCCGCTTTGAGCTTGGTGATGGGAATGCCGAACTGTTCTGCAACATGGTAACCATAAGGGGTTGCGCCCGTTTTTGGGATGGACAAACCACCCGTGGCAACGACCAATGACACAGCCTCAAATTCGCCGCGCGAGGTGGTAACGTAAAACTTGGCCTTCTTGCCCAAGCCTTGCTCGCCGGTGTAAGGCGTGTGTTTGATTTCCTCGACTTCGCAGCTCATAAAACGCTTCACCCCTGCCGCCTCGCATTCGCTGCGCAGCATGGCGATCACCGCTTCCGATTCTTCATCACAGAACAATTGACCCAAGGTTTTTTCATGGAAGCCGATGCTGTGTTTTTGCAGCAGTGCGATGAAGTCGTTCGGTGTGTAACGCGCCAATGCCGAGCGACAAAAACTCGGATTCTCGGAAATAAAATTTTCAGGTTTGGCGTTGATGTTGGTGAAATTGCACCGTCCTCCGCCTGAGATACGAATTTTTTCCGCCAGCTTTTTGGAGTGATCGAGCAACACTACGGAACGCCCACGTTGCCCAGCCTGCAAGGCACACATCATGCCTGCTGCGCCTGAGCCGATTATGATTACATCTATTTTCATCTTAATAATTCCATAGTGACTTGATTTTGACATTCGCCTGTTTTTTCAAACAGGCTGATATTTTGTAAAGTGGTTTGCGCAATGCTGGTTAACGCTTCTTGGGTAAAAAATCCCTGATGCCCCGTAATCAGCACATTGGGAAATGTTAGCAGACGCTCGAACATATCATCTTGGATCACTTGATTGGATAAATCCTGAAAAAACAGATCACCTTCCTGCTCATACACATCCAAACCCAGATAGCCAATCTTGCACGACTTCAAGCCAGCAATCACCGCTGGTGTATCTATCACGCCGCCACGGCTGGTGTTAATGAGCATCACACCACGCTTCATTTGCGCCACTGCCGCCGCGTTGATCAGATGTAACGATTGTTTGTTGAGCGGACTATGTAGCGTAATGATGTCGCTGGCTGCGTAGAGTTGTTGCAACGACACATACTCCACGCCCAAGCTAAGGCATTCAGCATTAGGTTGCGGATCATACGCGATTAGCCGGCAACCAAAGCCATGCAGAATTCCGGCCACAGCAGCGCCTATTCTTCCCGTACCAATGATGCCAACGGTCTTGCCGCGTAATTCAAAACCCAGTAATCCTTCCAGTGCAAAGTTTCCATCACGCACTCGATTATAAGCACGAGGAATCTTACGATTCAGCGCCATCATCAAAGCCACACTATGTTCTGCTACAGAGTGTGGCGAGTAGGCGGGTACACGCACAACTTTCAAACCCAAGTCACTCGCGGCTTGCACATCCACATTATTGAAACCCGCACAGCGCAGCGCGATCAAACGCGTGCCTTGTTCTGCAAGGTTAGTCAACACCGCTGTGTTCAAAGTGTCATTGACGAATACGCACACGGCAGGAAAACCCGCCACCATTCGCCAAGTTTCTTCGTTCAAATGCGCATCGAAAAAAGTCAATTCGTGAGCAAATTCACGATTGGCTTCAGTCAGAAATTGCCGATCATAAGATTGCGTACTGCAAACGGCGATTTTCATGCAGTATTTTCTAGCTTATTCCACAAGCACGCATTTTTGCTGGTCTTGTCGAGGTCGATCATTTGCTGCGCATGCGCCGCTAATTCAGCCTCACTAGGTTGTAGCACGCGCAACCGAGGACGCGACCCATCGGTATTAAATACGGCTGCTTTACGCTGAACAGGCGTGTCATCGTCGCCAAGAAAACTATGTTGACCGCGTGTCATCGCAAAATACGCTTCAGCAAGGAGTTCTGTATCCAGTAACGCGCCGTGCAGCGTGCGATGCGTATTGTCGATTTCATAACGACTGCACAGCGCGTCCAAGCTATTTTTTTTGCCCGGATGCATTTCACGCGCTAACTTCAGGGTATCTAACACCTCGTTTTGCAAAGCAGGCAGTCCCAATAAACTCAGCTCATGATTTAAGAAACCCATATCAAACGGCGCGTTGTGAATAATCAATTCAGCGCCAGCAATAAATTCCAAAAAGCTCGTGGCAATGTCAGCAAATTTTGCTTCGTTTTGCAAACGTTCGTAGGTCAGGCCATGCACCGCTGCTGCACCCGCATCAATTTCGCGTTCAGGATTGAGATAACGATGAAAACGACGCAGTGAAATTTTTCTGCCATCCAATTCAATCGCAGCCAGCTCAATCACGCGATGCCCTTGCTGCGGGCTGAGACCGGTGGTTTCCGTATCCAATACGATTCTACGCATGACTTTTCTCCGCGCCCTGTAACACCGTTTCCACACCCAAATTTGCCAACGCATCGGCGCGTTCGTTGCCTTCGTGCCCGTTATGCCCTTTAACCCAAACCCATTCGATGTCGTGCTGTGAGACCAGCGCATCTAACCTGCGCCACAAGTCCTCATTCTTCACGGGTTTTTTGTCAGCGGTTTTCCATCCGCGCTTCTTCCAGTTTTCCATCCATTCGGTAATGCCTTGCAGCACGTACTTAGAATCAGTGTGCAGCTTGACGTGACAGTGCCGTTTCAATGCTTCCAATGCAGAAATCGCCCCCATCAATTCCATACGATTATTGGTGGTGTGTGGATCCCCGCCGAACAGTTCGAGCTCCACACCTTTGTTGCGCAACAATGCCCCCCAGCCGCCCACGCCTGGATTGCCCTTGCATGCGCCATCGGTAAAAATCTCAGTGACTGCTTTGTTCATCTTGCTGCACGTCCTCGTTATTCAATTTAGGCGTGGCGGGCAATAACTTGCTCACCAGCCCATTATTCCATTTGGGTTTTATTAAGCGCATTCCGGGCACACGCTTGATCGCATGTAAAAAATACACTCCGCCGCTGACCGCCCACCAGCGATCACCTGCTGATTCCATAAACGCACATCTCTCCAACCATTTGCTTTGCTGAAAAGGAGGCGCGTATGCGGCAAAACGTCCTCCCACCACTTCAAATCCCAGCAATGCCAACCAATCTTTAAGCCTCGCTAAGCCAATGAATTCGCCACACCAAGGATAGCCTTGTTTATGTTCACGCGTACGATTCAGCCCCCACAAACTCAAAGGGTTAAACCCACTTATGATCAAATTTCCTTCCGGCATTAACACACGCTCCACCTCGCGCAGAATCTGATGAGGCGTATCGGAAAACTCCAGAATGTGAGGCAGTAACAGCAAATCCAAGCTATCGCACTCAAACGGCAATTCCGTTTGAATAAACGTTACATCGCTATCTTTAACACGCAATGGTATGCGGCTGGTACGTAAAAAATCATGCTCAGGCAAACCTATTTGTACCGCATTAAAGCCAAAAATATCACTCACGGTATGATCAAAATAAGCCTGCTCACGGCTCAACACATAATCGCCTTGCGGCGTAGCAAACCACTCACCCAAACTTTGTGCAGTTATCTTACAATTCGGCATTGCTTAATGTCCCTGCGAATATGTTCAACATTACGGCCATCCCTGCTTTTCAAGATAATTACATTTGGGCAATCCACAATAAGAGACACGTTGTCGTCGTTGATCCCGGTGATGCTGTGCCCGTGTTGAATTTTCTCACTGAGAAAAATTTAGAACTTACCGCTATTTTATGCACGCATCGACACAATGACCATATCGGCGGCATCGCAAAACTGCGCGCAGAATACCACGTGCCAGTGTACGGACGAAGCCATCCCAACAATCCCCATATCACAGAGGATTTGCGCGAAGGCGAACAGATCACACTGCCTGAATTTAACCTTAGTTTTGGCATTTTAGAAATCCCCGGACATCTTGATGATCACATCGCCTTCGTCAACCCCGACATTTTATTTTGCGGCGATGTATTGTTTGGCGCAGGCTGCGGCAGAAACAAAGAAGGCACACTCGCGCAACTGCACCACTCCTTGCAACGCTTGAGCCAATTGCCTGATGAAACTCGCGTATATTGTGCTCACGAGTACACCACCGCCAACATTCAATTTGCATTAGCTTGCGAACCTAGTAATCTTGATTTACAGCTACGCTCAAAAAACGTTAAGCAACTACGCGCCGCTAATATCCCAAGCTTGCCGAGCACAGTCGCATTGGAAAAATCAACCAACCCTTTTCTGCGCTGCACCGAAGCTGAAATCATCCACACCCTACAACATCGCGGCTTACAAGAAATTACTGAGCTTAGTGTATTCACTGCCTTACGCGAATGGCGCAATGTTTTCACTAACGTTCATGATGAGCCAGGTGAAATGCAATAACGTTTTCAGATTGCGGCAAATGGCGTTCTAGTTTATTCTGCGCGCCCTTCGGAGAGGTGGATGAGTGGTTTAAGTCGCACGCCTGGAAAGCGTGTTTGGGATAATATCCCAACGGGGGTTCGAATCCCCCCTTCTCCGCCAGATAAAATAAGATAACTAATTGTTTTAACTAATATAATTTAGTAGCGCAACTTTGAATGCTGACTCAAAATTGTCGGTAATTGACATAGTTATGTCAGCATTCTGTCAGCATTTTTTGCAACGATACTTCAAGCAACCGCCACATGGTCTATTTGTTTACAGATGTCCATATCCACTGTTAGCCGATGAATAGCAACCTCTGGTATCTTGGCTTTGCCTACTCCCTGCCGTAGCCGTATAAAACCACAGGCCTCCAACTTACTGAGTGTGCGGCTAACATTAGGCTCGGCACGGTCAACTAATCGCGCTAAATCAGCAACCGACTTAGGTTTGTTTTTATCAATTGCAGCAAGTAAATGCCGATTCTCAGGAGTCAGGAGTCGAATAACCGCTTCAACGGATTCAAAAGACGGCTGTGCTGCATCTGCTGGGGCTTTGCGCTCACCACGCACAACGGACAGCATTTCTTTTTTCAAGTCTTGCATGGACTGGATTTTCATTTTCATCATTAAGTCTCCTTGTCATCGACCACTTCAGTGGAAATGTTTTGCGCTTCGCATATCTTTTCAACCTCAGTAAAAAAATCCCGCGGGTTCAAGTTTGAAGTGCAACGCCTGACTTGAAGAATACCTGATTGGGTGTCAGGTATCCAAGTCGTTTTCTGGGTCGGTTGTTCAATCTCTCCATCGCTGTATTAATCTCCTGTTGCGTAA
>JABFRF010000153.1 GCA_013141315.1 Gallionella sp.
AGGCGAAACACGTGCGATGAGTTGCTGAAGTTGCTTTAAGTGATGGTCATCTAAAACATCGGCAGAGCCTAGCGATAAACCCACGCCATGCAAACTGATCGGGTAATCGGCGCGAATTTTTTCCAGCACGGCCACACCGGGACCATCGCCAAAATAATTTTCACTGTGTACTTCCAGCCACGCCACGTCGGGGCGAGTGCTGATAAATTCTGAATAATGCGGGGTACGCAAACCCACCCCCACCCCGCTAATGATGGGTGTTGTTAGCGGGGGATTGTGTTGCGAGAGTGAGTTTGTGTTCATGGCAATTACATTTTCTTCATGTCATCTTTGTCCGCTTTTGCCACCACTGTGCCACCGGCGATTTTTGCGCAGGTACCTTTAGGCACAGAAATCCACGCATCTTTTTCATTATCTTTGGTCGTGTGTCCCTGGCAAGAGTTGCCAGCTGAGGCGCAATCATTCAAGCCCGCCTTTGCGATGCCTGCGCATTTCTCCATATCGCCTTTGGCAGCGAATGCAGAGGTAGTTGTGGCTGCCAAGCCTAAAGCCAATAAACCAGCGATAGCCGTACGAATTGTCATATCAGTTTGATTCATGATGTTTCTCCTGTAGGGTAAAAGTAATGACAGCGTATGCGTGTCAGAGGCTTAGTCGCACGAGTTTCCCAAACCTTACAAAGAATTTTACGCTAGCAGATATAATCTCGCCATGAATCAAGCCAAGCAGCAAGACATAGACGACCTGCAAGAACAGCGCAGTTACCTTTTACGCTATGCCATGTTGCAATTGCGCGACCCGCACTTGGCGGAAGATGTGGTGCAAGAGACGCTGCTGGTTGCGGTAGAAAGCCGCGACAAATTCTCCGGGCTATCGTCTTTACGCACTTGGCTGACGGGTATCCTCAAACATAAAATTCTCGATCTGCGCCGCAAACAACAACGCGAGGGCGAATTGCCCAATACCGATGATGAGCAAGATCCGTATGAAAACATTTGTGCTGAATCATTCGATAACCAAGGGCATTGGGCTAGTCCGCCGCAGACTTGGGCTAACCCGGCGCAATCATTTGAAGATCAAAAATTTTGGCAAGTGTTCGAACTATGCTATCAGCGTATGCCACTGAACAGCGCGCAAGCTTTTATGATGCGCGAATTTATGGACATGAGTACCGAAGAAATTTGTAAGGAATTGGCGATTTCCATGACTAACTGCTGGGTGCTGTTACATCGTGCTAGGCTCGCGTTGCGCGAATGCTTGGAGCTACAATGGTTTTGCAGAAAGGGGGCGTGATGTTGAATTGCAAACAAGCATCCGAATTGCTCTCGCAAGCATTGGATCGAGACATCACACTACGCGAAAAAATATTATTGAAACTACATCTGTTGATTTGTCATGGCTGCAGTAATTTTTCCAAGCAAATGACGGTGATGCGTAAAGCGTGCCGCAGCTACTTGGAAAAATAATACTCGAAATGCCATAAATAAGTAACTGCTGCTGGGAAAGCTGAAACGGCAAACCAGTATCAATCATTCCAAAAAATTGCGTGAATTATTTGCCGAAACGAGTAGCATGACTGCTGTAGGTGGTTCGTAATTTTCACGCTCACATTCGAACTGGTTTTTATTGTTACCGGGAGATGCCTATCGATATTTCGACGGTTTATTTTCTGTAGTTACCACACCAGTCAGCCTATATGCCTGACATTATCGGCTCCCCATCAGCCGACTATAGCGCCGCTTGATAGCGGCGTTATTATTTCCACGGGAAATTTTTGTTACCGGTATCAAGCAACTGGGGTATTGGAAAGCTGGTTCGGCACTAGCAATGCTAATTGTCCCTCGCTCAAATAGCACCACTCGCCTTCTTTTAAGCCCAGCACACTAAGCTGCAATTGCCCTATCGCTGCACGCTTTAACGTCACGCAATGATTGCCCGCCGCTGCCAACATGCGTTTTACCTGATGATATTTGCCTTGCTCCAACACGATTTCTAATTGGTGTGCGTCTAGCTTGCGGCAGGTGACGGCGGCTAAGGGGGCGGGTTCGTCATGCAGTTTTACGCCTTGCAACAATTGCGCGACTAACGCTGGAGTGATTTCATCGTGTGTGGTGGCGACATAAATTTTCGGGATGTGTCGCTTGGGCGAAGATTGCTGATGAATGAACGCGCCATCGTCCGATAGCAGTAATAGCCCTGTGGTGTCGTGGTCGAGGCGACCCACGGGCTGCACATCACGCCGCGTAAATTGTTCCGGCAGCAGGGTGTGTACGCCGGGATGATGGCTGGCTTTGCGTGAGCATTCGATGTTGCTAGGTTTGTTGAGCGCGATGTAAACGTGCTCGCGGAATGTCCACGTTTCGCCGTAAAGCGTGAACTGCAAGCCCGTTGTTTCAAAGGCGGCGCGAGTATCGGTAATCACGTTGCCTGCGATGCTCACTTCGCCATCGGCGATCAATTCGTTGCACCACTTGCGCGTGCCGAAACCTTGCGATTGTAAAATTCTATCTAACGCTAACTTACTCATTTGGAAATTCACCGTCCAAGTAAAACCATTTGTTGTCTTCAAAAACGAATCGACTGATTTCGTGCAAGCGATGTGCTTTGCCAGAAATTTTGTAACGCGCGATGAATTCTACCGATGCGCGGGTGGCTGATTCAGCAACGTGCTTTTTTATTTCAAGGCCTAGCCATTTAGATTGATCTGCGGCAAGGTCTAACGCGGCAGGGCGAGTGCTGGGATGCCAAGTCTCCAGTAGGTAATCCTCCCGTTTGAGCACATAAGCACTGTAACGAGAACGCATCAAACTGGCTGCATCCGGTGCGTTGAGTTGCTGGTGATAACGACCACAACAACTGGCGTAATCACTGCCCCCACAAGGACAGGCAACGATAACCATTAGCCCGCATTACCAAATTTACCCTGCAACACTTTGGGTTCAATTTCTATCATCCCTGAGTCGCTGGTCATCATAATGTGACCTTCTTGCACAGTGTATTGCAGCTGCATGGTGCGATTAGCTAAGGCGGCAAGGGCGAGTGTGGTGTCAGTGGGGAGTTTGATTACGGTGAGGTTTTTTAGACGCTGCAAATCTTTGCTGTTTTCATTCCACCAAATATCTGCCGAACGTCCGTAGCTGAGGACGACAACTTGATTGGCGCGTCCGCTGGCTTTGCGGATTAGTCGCTCATCAGGCAGACCGACGCTAATCCACGTTTCAATTGCACCCGTTAAATCTTTATGTGCAATGTCAGGCTCGTCGTCCCCACTAATGCCTTTGCCAAAGGTCAAAAATTCGTTCGCATATATCGCAAATGCCAGCAAGCGAACCATCATACGCTCGTCAGTTTCCGAAGGATGGCGCGCCAAAGTTAAGGCGTGGTCGGCGTAATAGTGCCTGTCCATATCGGCAATTTGCAGCGTGGCTTTGAAAATGGTTGCTTTGATTGCCATAAGTTTGGAGTGGATCAGAACTGAGGAAGAAGCGGAGTATTCTATCTGATGCGCATCCCAAAAATGAAACCACCCGCAAAAGCGGGTGGTTTTGAGTGCCTGTAACTGAGTGAATTAAAACGGCGGGAACGTTAGTGTCCCAGTAACGGTGAATGGTGATGAGAAGCTAGCCGAACTCGTATCAGGAATCATTGGGGTATTCAAAAATACAACACTGCCAGCTGTTTTATCAAAAGTCAGTCCTATGCTTGAACAAGATGGCAAGCTCTGACCCGCAAATAGCGTTGCAACACTAGCGCAGCTTCTAAATGACCCTCCTGCATTTAAGCCAGCAACACCTATATCGCCAGTCGCAGACTTGTAATTCACAATACTAAAACTAATCTGTGAGATATTAGTTACGGCATCCAAATAGTAAGCTAGACCAACAACCTGAAGACTAGCTTGGACTTGATATTGAATTGAAGTCGAGCTAGATGCAGGATGAGTAACCACAGGCACTTTATCGGCAAAGGTTGATTGTCCATTGAACGCTGGCGAGAAGGTCAATCCTGAGCCTGCGCCACCACCACCCGCTGTCACAGTCAGCGCACCCGCAGCCGAAACTTCGCCGCCAGAATGAACAACAGAAATGGTATAGCTACCCGCTGCAAGCGTTGCAGGCACTGTTGTCGTGATGCTGGCTGCGGTTTTTGTTGCGATGACACCCGGTTCAAATAAGGTACTAGGCGACGGGCCAGTAAATAACACTTGAGTTACTGACGTGAGGTTAGTGCCCGTGATAGTCACTGTGGCACCCACCGCACCAGTTGTTGGCGTAAAGCTAGTGATGGTTGGCGCTGTAACAGTCGGTGGCGTTGTTGCTGTACCCGTGAACGTCCCCGTGCCAGCACCATCATCCCACGTGCCGCTGAATTTTTTAGTGCTGACGTTTAATGTGCCCGTCCAAGCATACCCATTTCCAAAGCCCGTAAATCCGTAGGTTGAGCCTGTGCTGAGGGTTGTACCCATATTACCTGTTACCGTTCCCGCAGCACCATCAATCGAACCCGTGACCGCGCCATTGGCATCAACGGAGACGCTCCAAGTGCCACTCACTGCACCACTGTATGTACCCGCATAGTTGCCAGCAAACAAACCATTGATGCTAGCGGTAACGTGAGCTGTCGCTTGCGCATTGGTGTAAACCGTTGCGCCTGGTTTAATCGCGTTGATTAACGTATCGAGACCCGTTGGTATGTTAGCGGTGAAATCAGCGGTTTTTCCCGCTGCTGCAGCAACTACTGCTGGGTCTATAGTTAGCGTGCCCGTGGTTGGATTGGTGCTGCTGATCGACATCAGGAAGCGCACGATATTCGTAACGGTAACCTGAGTGGGGCTTGCGCCATTGGCAACACCAACCAAATCTAACGGCGTGACGATTGCCATGGCTGAACTAACCGAGCCAATTAAAATGTCGCCTACATAAAACGCAACGGTTTGACCTGCTGGACAGGTATATTGACCCGTACTATTCGTCGTGCCAGAAACGGTAGTCGATGTGCCGCATTTGTAGTCCATGCCAACTACTGTGGCATCGATAAATTTTCCCGTGACGTTAGTAGTGGCAGGGGTTGAATCACCCCCTCCGCTACAGCCGATTAAAGTGAGTGCTGCGAATAGCATCATTAAGATGCCTTTGTTGAGTATGTTCATATTGTTCTCCTGTTGAAGTAGGCGGTGCAGTTAATGAAGAGTTTTATTTCGGTAATGCTTCAGCGTACAAAGCTAGAACCAAACCCAAATCTTGGGATAACTTTTGTTCGTAGTCGGCTCCTGCCGTGACTTCAAACTTACCTGAGCCACCTTGTGACTTTACTTCGCTAGATAGCCCGCCCAAAGC
>JABFRF010000042.1 GCA_013141315.1 Gallionella sp.
GTTGAACAGCGTAAAGTTCAACAAGAATCCAATCCCGCGCGTACCTCTTTCAATATCACGTGACACCCCACCGGTTTGCCTATCCAAATGAAAGCGCAAACTCAAACTGTGCAGATGCTCAAATACTTGTAATGCCACGCGACGAATTGCGCGCTGCGTCACATTCGCAAACACCGCATCGCGCAATTCACCAAACAGCGTGCTAAATAAGCGCAGCAAACCATAGCCAACAATCAACGCTACAGGAATAGCCAGTGCTGCTTGCTTGCTGCTCATCGCATCGATAATCTCTTTGAGTACCAACGGCACTGACACGTTAGCCAGCTTAGACAGCACCAACAAACTCATCGCAATCGTCACTCGCCACTTAAACTCTCCCATGTAAGGGAGCAGCGCGCGTATGGTTTGCCAGTCAGAAGAATTCTTAGAAGTAGGTTTGAGGGTACTAGGGGAGGTCATAGTTAATAGGTGAAATTACAAGTCGTGATTATAACTGGTGCAACTCGTAAAACACTTAGAACAAGTTGTCAGTCAACAACCCGAATTTTCTCCTTGTCTTGTAAGCGGCGTTTACTTACAAAAAATACCGTTCATCGGGAATTTCTTACCACTCATTCCGAAATTCAACAGCTAAAAATCTCAATAACACCTCCGAATACTTTTTACTTTCCATTCGTCTGAAATGGAGCTGGTTAATGTAATTGAATGTGCTAATTTTTAATTTAGTTTGAAAAACTGTGCATCAACAAAACATCTTCCGGAAAAATTTATGAAGAAAATTTTCGTCCTTATATTCTGGTTAGCTTTTATTTCCGCCCCCGCTGGGGCAACACCTGTCTATACAGGGCTACAAGTTGGCGATACTTCAGTGGGCATATTGTTAGGCAATCAGATTGATTCTAAATACGCAGTTGAAACGCATCTCTCAAAATCGAATTCGAACATTTCCCACGCGGGTGTCACGGTTGATAGCGCGATTACTGGTTTAGGTATCGTCGGCATCGCTAAGTTTCCGATGAAGTTAAAGGATGTGTTGCCGTATCAGTTATTTGCCAAGGCTGGATTTGAGCGCACTACTACCAAAGAAACTTATTACATTCCTGATTCCGTTACGCTGACACTTCCTTATAACGGCAATATCACCAGCCACAAGAATCAGTTCATTTTAGGTGGCGGCGCGGAATATGCGTTTACAAAAAACGTCATCGGTCGCATGGGCGTGGATTTGGTCGGCAAACATAAATCCATCAATTTGGCTACCTTGTATCAATTTTAGATCGGGATATTAAAGGTAAACATGAAAATTTCATTCTCATTTTTGTTGGTATTCGCCATTGCCGCTCCCAGTGTATTTGCGGGAACGATTGCCGCTGTACCCTCGCCAAAATTAGACGCGTTGACTGGCGGTCGAACGACGACAACCACTTCTGAAACTAAAATCATTGCAACGCCTGCTGTTCGTAAATCAACCACTCGCACCGCCCCTGTTGCCGCCGCACCATCCGCGCCAACACCAACCTCAACACCCGCCCCGACCCCAATCACAACAGCGATTGAAACACCCATCGCTGCAACCGTTACTACGGATACCAAGCCAGCAAGGATATACATAGGAACGCAATTGGGTGATTCCATTGTGGGTGCGTTAGTTGGTTTGCAAATCAACAAAATGTATTCCGTTGAAGCCCGCTATGACTATGTGGATACGATTTATTTACCTACCAGTAATACTAAATCTTCCAATATCGGTCTGGCAGGAGTTGTGTTATTTCCACTCAAATTGAGTGATTTCAAACTCAACGACATGGAACCATTTTATGTATTTGCCAAAGCGGGTTATGAACGTAGTACGAAAAAAATAACCACCAATGATCCGGGCATACCGCCGTTTTTCCCCGCAACGACTACGGTAGTAACTACCGTTAAAAGTCGCTTGTTAATTGGTGGTGGCGCGCAATATGACTTCAGCAAAAAATTTAGTGGTCGCGTTGGCGTGAATTTTATCGGTAGTGATAACTCGGTTTATTTAACCGTCATTTACAAGCTCTAATCATTTCAAAAACAGGTGGCTATGATGGGCATATTGAATAATCGAACGATGCGAGCTCTAGCCAAGGTAACCTTACTCGCCACTTTACTCACAGCCTGTAGCGGTAATGAATCGACAACGACCACTACCAACGTCGTTCCACCCACCCCTACTGAAGCCTCGTGCATCCTTGCTCAAGGAACATTTGGTCCTACGCTAACAGAAGTCGGCAGACTCACCACCATGGGGGCATCTGCGTGGTTTAACGATCAATTTTCCAAACCACAAAGACTGCATTTCACTTACATGAATGCTGCCCAGGCTGCTTTGCCCGCTGGACAAACAATTAGCGAAGATCAATTTTTTGAATCGTTTTGGCAGCAAGCGGTAAATGGTGATGACCAACTCCGCCAACGCGTGGCGTTTGCGCTTTCAGAAATTTTTGTCGTCTCATTTCAAAATGGCACGCTAGCGAATAATCCTCGTGGTGTGGCGCATTACTACGATATGTTGGGGGCATACGCATTTGGCAATTTCCGCGTGCTGTTGGAGCAAGTCACCCTGCACCCGATGATGGGAAATTATCTCAGCTCATTACGCAACCAAAAAACTATCGGTGCGCGATTGCCTGATGAGAATTATGCGCGGGAAGTAATGCAGCTTTTTACCATCGGCTTGAAAGAACTCAACCAAGATGGCACTGAAGCCAGCCCACCTAAAGCGACTTACACCAGCGACGACATCAAAGGCTTGGCTAAAGTTTTTACGGGTTGGAGTTGGTACGGAACAGATAAAACAGATACACGATTTTTTGGTGGCACACCAGACCCCAACCGCGATTGGTTGCCCATGCAAAATTATCCAAAATTCCATGAGACCTTACCCAAAGCTTTTCTCGGCGTAACCATTCCAGCCAATACCTCTGGTGAAGAGAGTCTGAAATTTGCACTGGATACACTGTTCAATCATCCCAATGTTGGTCCTTTCATTGGTCGGAAACTCATACAACGCCTAGTCACCAGCAACCCCAGCCACGCTTATATTGGTCGTGTTGCAAAAGTGTTCGCAGATAATGGGCAAGGCGTGCGGGGTGATATGAAAGCCGTCATTAAAGCCGTGTTGCTTGACCCTGAAGCCATGACTTTTTCATCTGCTGATAGTGCAGGGAAATTGCGCGAGCCTGTTATTCGCCTCGCCAATTGGATGCGCGCATTTAATGCCACTTCAAGCTCTGGTCATTTTCTGGTCGGCAACATTGACGATCCGCTGCATCAACTCGGTCAAACGCCGATGCGTTCGCCAACCGTGTTTAACTTTTTCAAACCAGAATATATTCCGCCCAACTCCGCTATTGCCGCCGCGAATTTAGTTGCGCCTGAAATGCAAATTACTGAGGAGACATCTGTGGTCGGATATTTGAATTACATGCGCAATGCCATCCCCAATGGCACTGGTTCATCAAACGACATCAAAGCCAACTACACCGCCGAGCTGGCTCTAGCTGCCACACCAGAACTATTAGTGGATCGCATCAATCTGCTTTTGCTACAAAATAATATGTCAGCAGGGTTACGCAGCCAAATACTCGCGGCAATCAACTCCACTCCAGGAAATACCGCTCAAAATAAAGTTTACCTAGCGATATTCCTCACTATGGCTTCACCTGAATATCTCGTACAGAAGTAGAGGGAGAACATTAAGCATGACTGAAAAAATCAATTTCTCACGCCGCGAATTTTTACGCCGAGGCTCGCTGCTTTCTGTCGCGGGTTCACTCAGTGCACCGTTCGCGCTCAATTTATTTTCCATGAACGTGGCAGCGGCTTCAACCTTTACGTCCGATTACAAAGCGATTGTGTGCCTTTACTTTGGCGGTGGTAACGATAGTGCCAACATGGTGTTGGCGACCGACACACCTTCGTGGAGTGGCTATCAAGCAGCACGTAGCATTGGTGGTGCAGCCTCTATAGCTTTGCCTATGGGGAGCTTGTTGCCCATTACCCCGAACACGCCTCATGTTGATGCAGTAGGATCACGTTCATTTTCCTTGCATCCTAACCTCACTCAACTCAAATCTTTGTTTGATGCGGGACGTGCGGCTGTAATTGCCAACGTAGGGACTTTAGTTGAGCCCATTGCAGACAAAGTTGCTTATCGAAGTAATGCCATTCAAAAGCCGGATAATTTATTTTCACATAGCGACCAAACCACCCAATGGCATTCGACCGACCCTGCCAAGCCTATCTATGGCTGGGGGGGGCGTATGGGTGATGTGCTAAAAGCGAGCAACAGCAAACAAAATTTCACCAGCATTTCTTCGTCTGGTAATAGTGTATTTTTGGCGGGTGAAACAATCAATCAATATCAGATTAACGCCAATGGTGCGGCTGTACCGATAGGCGGCATGACCAATTTATTTGGCATTAACGCTGCCAATAATCCGCTGCACGCTGTCATCACTAACACGGCTGCCAGTAATTTTATTGAACGCGAACACGCCGCAGTGGTGGAACGTTCCATTGCAGCACAAACTGATTTGAATAATGTGATGTTGGCAACCGCCACATCTGTAGCTTCGCCGACTCAATATCTCAATCCCAATAACAACCAACTTGCCAACAACTCTCTCGCCACTCAATTAAAAACTGTGGCGCGTATCATCGAAGGACAAGTTACATTGGGTGCACATCGGCAGGTGTTTTTTGTCAGCATCGGCGGGTTTGATACGCACGATAATCAGCTCGCCAACCAAGCAGATTTAATGGCGCGCATTGCTCATGCCGTTTCTTATTTTGATGGTGTACTCGCCACCCTGCCCGTTGGTGATATGAGCAACAAAGTCACGCTATTCACCGCCTCGGATTTTGGTCGAACTTTCACCAGCAATGGAGACGGAACGGACCATGGCTGGGGGGCGCATCATTTCGTCGTGGGCGGCGCAGTGAAAGGCAAAGACATTTATGGCAGCTTCCCACAATCCGCCGTCACTAATACCAGTGCAGGCATCGACAACCCTCTGGATGTCGGCTCTGGCAGCTTAATCCCCACTATCTCCGTCGATCAATATGCGGGTACATTGGCAAAATGGTTTGGCTTAAGCACAGCGGAAATTGCAACCGTATTTCCCAATTTAGCTAAATTTTCGACACAAGATTTAGGCTTCATGGCCTAACTGGAAAACGACTGTCATGCGAATCGATTCCATTAAATTTCTAGGTATCACTACATTGGCTATAGCGGTCGCATCATGTGGCGGTGGCGGATCAAGCGCACCGAGTAGCACCACTGCTCCTGCCACCATTGTTTCTATATCCCCTGATGGTGTGGTTGCATCTGGAAGCCCACATCCGCTATCGATAATAGGGACTAATTTTATGAGCGGTATGACCGTCAGTGTTGATGGCAACAACTACCCAGCAGTCATCATCTCGCCGACGGTCATCACTGCCAATGTGTCAATTACCACCGTACCCACCAATAACATCGTGAATGTCAGCATCAAATCTTCCACAGGCGCAACACTCGGCACGGTTACCTTGGGTGTGGCAAGCGCAGCAAGAACATTAGCTGCTGATGTTTACCCGATACTTGATGCAAAATGTCGCAGCTGTCACACAGGTGCGGCGAATGGCAACTTGGATTTTGCCACTTATGCGACTACCGCTTCAGCCAATACAACCGGTCTTATTGGCATCCCCAGCTCTGGATGCTCACAAAAATATCGTGTCGCCGTGGGTGATGCGCGCCGCACCAGCAGCGTACTCATCGACAAAATTTCTGCGAGCGGCACACCTTGTAGTGGCACGCTCATGCCACCAACAGGCAGCCCAGCACTGACCTCAACAGAAATTCAAACGATAATTGATTGGGTAGCGGGTGGTGCGAATTAACTAATGGCGTTTTGCTACGCCTGATATTCCAACTAGAAGACGAACCAAGCCATAGCTAATGCGTGACAAAAATCGGGTTAGGTAATCTCGCTGATTTGTCTCGATGCGTCGCGCATCCTTTTTTATAGCCGTGAATAAACTATCACGCAACGCCTCCGCAAAGCCCACATCGTTCACCAATAAATTCGCTTCTCGCGCCAACAATAAGCTGAATGGATCGATATTTGATGAACCCACTGTCGCCCATTGCCCATCCACTACCGCAACTTTTGCGTGCAAATAACTCGCTTGATATTCGTAAATTTCAACACCCGCAGCCAGTAGCTCGTCATATAAAAAATGCGTCGCATAATGCTGAATGACATATTCCACCTGCCCTTGCAATAACAGCACCACACGCACACCACGCTGCGCGGCTTGTTTCAATGCACGGCGAAATACCCGACCGGGTAGGAAATAAGCATTGGCGATTATCACTTCGCTTTTCGCGCTGGCAATTGCTTGCAAATAGGCTCGCTCAATATCGCGGCGATGACGCACGTTATCGCGTAGCAAAAAAATAATCGGTGATGTCGTGTCGCGTTTATGTTTCGCCACGGCATTCGCAAAAATTTGTTTGCCGCGCCTACGAAAATTCGCCCACGACACCACGCCCCACAAATGCCGCATGGCGTAATGAATTTCACCGACTACCACGCCACACACTCGCACCGCATAGTCCAATTGCGGCACGGTTAAATCGGCATGAGCAGGCACATCATTCATCATGTTAATGCCACCGATATACGCCGTCTCACCGTCTATCACCACCAGCTTGCGATGCAGACGACGTAAGCGATGGCGGCGAACACGAAAGGTTGAAATCTCACGGCGAAACCACTGCATTTCTATCCCAGCAATACGCCAATCATCTAACCAATCTGGCGATAATTCTGCCGAACCAAAACCATCCAATAGCACCCGCACCACCAAGCCCCGAACGGCAGCTTGTTGTAACGTCTCAGCAACGCGTCGACCCATTTCATCGTCAGAAAAACGGTATGTCTCCAAATAAATTGAATGTTGCGCAGCCGCAATATCCGCACATAGCTGCGGAAAAAACTCCGCACCGTTTTGCAACAACGTGAGTTGATGATTCTCAATTACGTGTTGGCTACTCATTGCGCTTGAGCTTGGTTGACAGTGCGGCATGGTCTGATAATCGTTTCCAAGCTCCACCCACATGGACTTTGCTGTGAATCACACTAAAGCCGCGCACATAAATTCGATCCAATCGAAACAACGGAAACCGAGCAGGAAAGCTACGTGCAGGCTGACCTTGATGCATGGAAAACGCATCGTGAATATCTAAATTCAAAGCCAACTCGCTACCGATATGATTGCGCCAATCATTGAAATCACCTGCAATAATTAAGGGTGCATCGTAGGGAATTTCATTGCTCACATACTCAATCAACGCTTTGGTTTGTGCGCGCCTGCCTTTGGCAAACAATCCGAAATGCGCGCAAATGCAATGCACGCGACGTTGTTCCAACATTTCAATTTGACAATGCAGCAGCCCTCGACTTTCAAAACGATGCGCAGAAATATCACTGTTTGAAGATTGCAGGATGGGGAAACGGCTCAAGATCGCATTGCCATGATGTCCGCCTTCATACACTGAATTTTTTCCGTAAGCTGAATGCGGCCAAATCTTTTCAGCAATGAATTCATGCTGAGATGTAGTTGGGTAATTGTGATGCCGTTGAGTATGACCAGTGTGCTCTCCTTGCACTTCTTGCAGAAAAACTATATCCGCATTCAACTCATGCAAACGCTCGCGCAACTCATGTACTACTAGGCGGCGATTAAACTGGGAAAATCCTTTGTGGATATTGTAGGTAGCAATGTTGAGTATTTGCATGATGAGCCATTCTAGCGACTATACCCAAACACCGCTTACTCTAAAATTACGCGTTGCCAATCCCGCGCGTTGGAAGTTTGATTTGCTTGGCAAAATCCAACATGCGCTGGATAGGTAGTACGGCACGCTTGCCAATTTCGGCATCCACATGAATTTCGTTAGTGCCACTTTCTAATACTTGTGCCAAATTGAGTAAGCCATTCATCGCCATCCACGGACAATGTGCGCAACTTTTACAATTTGCGCCGCTACCTGCAGTAGGAGCTTCGATGAATTTTTTGTACGGCGATAGCGTGCGCATTTTGTGCAGGATGCCGTTATCCGTGGCGACGATAAATTCTTGGTTGCTCAATGTTTGCGAGGCTTTGATAATTTGCGTGGTTGATCCCACCACATCAGCCAGTGCGATTACTGCTGCGGGTGATTCGGGATGTACCAACACTTTTGCGTGCGGATGCAGTGCCTTGAGTGCCTTTAATTCATCGGTCTTAAACTCATCATGCACGATACATGCACCTTGCCACATCAGCATTTCTGCACCGGTTTGTTGTTGGATGTAATTGCCCAAATGACGATCGGGTGCCCAGAGGATTTTTTTGCCCTGTTCTTTGAGATGTTTGACAATAGGTAATGCGATTGAGCTGGTCACCATCCAATCGGCTCTGGCCTTCACAGCCGCACTAGTATTGGCATACACCACCACGGTGTGATCGGGGTGCGCATCACAAAATGCGTTGAATTCATCCGACGGGCAGCCTAAATCCAGCGAGCAGTTGGCATCCAAATCCGGCATCAACACGCGTTTTTCTGGATTCAAAATCTTTGCGGTTTCGCCCATAAAACGTACACCTGCCACCACCACCGTTTTCGCAGGATGCTGATGGCCGAAGTTCGCCATGTCCAATGAATCCGACACAATTCCGCCCGTCGCCTCAGCCAAATCTTGCAAGTCGGGATGCACGTAATAGTGCGCAACCAGCACCGCGTTTTGCTCGATCAACATGCGTTTGATGTGTTCGATTAGCGCGGGCTTTTCAGCTGCGCTAGGTTCACGTGGTTGCTTCGCCCATGCGCGTGCGGTGCTGCAACTGGTTTGCGCAGCATCGGGATGGTCGTAATCAACTGCAAAGGTTGGCTCACTCATGGCATTACTCTACGCTAATTATTCGTTGCGGCAATTCTAATATCGCGGCGCGATTACTGGGTGAAAAAACTTTTTCTGCCGCCACTTGCCAAGGCAGCCATAGGTAGCTGATGTGTTCACGAGGTGCAAGTTTGATAGGCTGTTGACGAGGGAGTTGCAAGCCAAACACATGCTCAACATTGTGTGTTGTGCCAGCGGGATAACGATGTTGCCACTTTGAATAAATGGCGTAGGTGTTTTGCAGATGCCAATCACTCAGCTTGTAGAGTTGGGCATCTAAGCCGGTTTCTTCCAAGGCTTCGCGTGCCGCCGTTTGAAATAATTGCTCGTCACCTTCGCGGCTGCCCGTGACAGATTGCCACGCGTCTGGATAGTCTGCCCGCTCTAACAACAACACATCAAGGTCATCGGTGTAAATCACCACCAAAGCTGAGATAGGTTGCTTTTCAGATTTCATTGAGACATGACATCAACGAGAGCAGTGGCTTAAAAACGTAATTAAGCGTTAAAAATCCAAAACACTTTATTGCGCTGTTTCCAATACTGCACGGTGTCGGTGAAAATATCTTGCAGGATTTCGTTATCGTTCGCCGACAAGCCAAAGTTAGCGCGGGCATCGTGCAACACCATCACGTAGCCTTTGGCGGGTTGCCAAGACACATCACACAGTGAATCTGCCATTGCATCCCAGTTGCTGCCAAATTCAGCGGGGAATTTAATGGCGCGGGCGATCTCATTCAATACATTTGCCTTGCCTTTAACGCCTTTTAACGGCACGTCAAACATGGCGTATTCATTGGCTTGCACGGCAGCCTTCAAATCGGCCATGGGGCAGCCTAAGCGGTAGTAACCTACTTCATCGAGGCGATTTAATTTATCCACGAGGTCGTTCATTTTCTATTCCTTAATTCTTGCAAAAGATTGGTAATGATCGGCGGTGTAGTAGTACTCATTCACTTCGCCGCTGATGATGCGTCGTGTGCCGCGATTGCGCACTCCGGGTGTTTTTACGGTGTATTCGTGATAATAACCGCGCTGCTGTTTGGGCAAGGCACGTTCACGATTCCCGAACACCACGCCATCGCGGTCATACTCAAACGGGCCGCCTTGCTTGATGGCTTTTAATACTGCACGACCTTCTGGCGGCAGCTGTGCAATGCTGATGGTGGTGACTTCAGCACTCACATTGTGCGATGCGTTGTTTTGGTAGTAGCGCGACGATACGTTGTGAATGTTTTGTTCAGCCTGCGCGAATGGCAGCCACATCATTGCCATTAACAACACCAAACCCAAGCGCAATGAACGCAACATGATTACGCTTTCTCCGCTTCCGTTGCCACCACTGCTGGCTGACGCAACCGGATATGCAATTCTCGCAGTTGCTTCTCATCCACTGCGCTTGGCGCTTGGGTCAGCAAACATTGCGCGCGTTGGGTCTTGGGGAAGGCAATCACATCGCGGATAGATTCTGCACCGGTCATCATGGTGACGATACGATCCAAGCCGAACGCCAGCCCACCATGCGGCGGTGCACCGTATTGCAGGGCATCAGCAAGAAACCAAACTTAAGCTGCGCTTCTTCTGCACCGATGTTCAATGCGCGGAACACCGTCGATTGCACGTCCGCTTTGTGGATACGTACTGAACCGCCGCCCAGCTCCCAGCCGTTCAACGCGAGGTCGTAAGCCTTGGCCAAACACTTGCCCGGATCGGTTTCCAACAAAGCAAGATGCTCATCTTTTGGCGCGGTGAAAGGATGATGGCAGGCGTTCCAACGTTTGCCTTCCTCATCGTATTCAAACATCGGAAAGTCTACCACCCACAACGGTTTCCACTTGTCACCCGTGACATGGTTCTTCTCGTGCCCAATCTTGGAACGCAACGCGCCGATGGCATCGTTGACAACCTTTTCTTTGTCCGCGCCGAAGAAAATAATGTCGCCGTTTTGTGCGCCCGTGCGCTCGATGATGGCCTTCAAAGCAGCTTCGTGAATGTTTTTCACGATAGGAGATTGCAAGCCAGTCTCATTGAGTTGGGTAATATCGTTAATCTTGATGTAAGCCAGCCCCTTCGCGCCGTAGATGCCGACAAATTTGGTGTACTCATCAATCTCACCACGGGTGAATGCGCTACCACCTGGCACTCGCAATGCAGCAACGCGACCATTCTCAGAATTTGCCACACCGGCAAACACTTTGAACGCCACGTCTTTGACCACATCCGTCACTTCCGTGAGTTCCAGCGTGACGCGTAAATCCGGTTTATCCGAACCGAAGCGCGCCATCGCCTCTTGGTAAGTCATCCGCGGGAAGGGATTGGGCAAATCGGTATCCAGTGCTTCTTTGAACACTGTGCGGATCAATTCTTCAGTCAACGCGATGATCTGCGTCTCGGTCAGAAACGAAGTTTCAATATCGACCTGAGTAAATTCCGGCTGGCGATCGGCACGCAAATCTTCATCGCGGAAACATTTGGTGATTTGGTAGTAACGATCAAACCCCGCCACCATCAGCAACTGTTTGAATAGCTGCGGAGACTGCGGCAAAGCAAAAAACTCACCCGGATGCACCCGTGACGGCACCAGGTAATCGCGCGCACCTTCCGGTGTAGATTTGGTCAGCATCGGCGTTTCGATATCGATGAAACCGCGACTATCGAGAAAGCGGCGGAACGACATCGCCACTTTATAACGCAGCATCATATTCTTTTGCATCTGCGGGCGACGCAGGTCTATCACGCGATTGGTTAATCGCACCGTCTCGGACAGATTCTCATCATCCAATTGAAAAGGCGGTGTAATGGAAGCGTTTAATACTTCGATCTCGTGACACAGTATCTCAATCTCACCGCTGGTGATGTTGGCATTGGTCGTTCCTGCAGGGCGGCGACGCACCTTGCCGGTGATACGCAACACAAATTCATTGCGCACCGATTCGGCGATCTTGAACATTTCGGCACGATCAGGATCGCAGACAACTTGCGCCAAACCCTCTCGGTCACGCAAATCAATGAAGATCACTCCTCCGTGGTCGCGGCGGCGATGCGCCCAGCCGCAAATACTCACGGTTTGGTCAAGTTGATCGGTGTTCAGTTGCCCGCAATAATTTGTACGCATGTCGTTTTGGGGCATCTCTAAAAATTCAACTTTCGTTGCTATGCGGTGTTGCTCTTAAAAAATTACTTCTTACATATTAAATATATGTGGCGGCGTAATTTTTTATTCGCGCCTTGCCTAGCTTAGAAATTTGAACTTTTAGAGATGCCCTTTAGTTAGTTATAAATTAAGAAACTGGAAGCAGTTTGGCTTTTTCAACATCAGCCACCACACCCATTGAAACTATGGTTCGCAATGCCTCATCCACACTCATGTCCAGCTGAATAGTATCGGCCTTGCGTATGAAAAAATAAAAGCCGTTCACCGGGCTAGGCGTAGTTGGAATAAACACCGCCACGTATGGCTCATCAAATTTATCCGAAACTTCATTCGGCACATTGGTTTGAAACGCCAACGACCACGATTCAGGATGCGGGTAGCGCACTAACAACACTTTACGAAAAGAATTTCCTTTGCCTGACAGTAAAGTGTCACTGACCTGCTTCACTCCATTGTAGATACTGTTCACAAACGGAATGTGCTGTAACCCGCCCTCCCAATAACGCCACATACGCTGGCCAAACACATTGCGTATCAACAAACCCGTGGTCAACACCACCAAAAAGGTCAGGATAATGCCCCAGCCAGGAATGTGAATACCTAATAATCTGTCGGGATGCCAACTTTCCGGCAACAACAATAAGGTTTGATCCATGGTGCCAATGGTCAGATTCAACACCCATAAAGTGATGCCAAGCGGAACCCAGACCAACAAGCCGGTAATCAGATATTTTTTCATGACTAAACCTTCATGACTAAACCTTGGGACTCGCCACTACAGGTGCTGACCCAGCAGACTCAACCTTGGGCGCAAGCTTATTACCACCCTTAAAATCAGTCACGTAATAACCATTCCCCTTCAATTGAAACCCGGCGGCAGTCAATTGCTTGCTAAACGACTCCGCACCGCACTCAGGACAAACCGTAAGGGGCGCATCACTCATTTTTTGCATCACATCTTTTTGCAAGCCACACGCAGCACAGGCGTAAGCGTAAATAGGCATCACAGCTTCCTATCGAAATTTCAAAGGCGCGCATTATACCTGAGCGGTTTACGACAGCCCAGCCCGCTCACGTATAAATCCGCCCCGTGGATAAAAAAGCGAAGGAAGCGCTGATCCTTGCCAGACCGGACTGGACAACCTGAGGCACGTTTGGCAGAATCCCGCAGGTTTGGGCATTTAAACCATCCAACGTGGCACTCACCGAAGGGAAAAGTATGGCTGATAAGTATATTGACTCCATTAGCGTTAGCGGCCTCACCTCATTGTTATTGGTTGCCTTGTCTTTTACAGCAAGTGCTGATGAGCCTTCACTGATTGATCTTCCGCTGGAAAGTTTGTTAACGATGCAAGTCTCCAGTGCCTCTAAATTTTCTCAAAGTATTTCTGAAGCACCCTCTGCGGTTCAAGTGATTACCGCAGGCGATATTCGTCAGCATGGCTGGCGCACGCTAGAGGAAGCTCTGAACAGCTTGCCCGGCATTTACGCCAATCAAGATAAGACTTATGGTTTTTTGGGCGCGCGTGGCTTTCTTGTGCCGGGTGATTACAACACTCGCTTCTTGTTGTTGTTAGATGGGCAGCGCATCAATGACAACGTGTATGGTCAGGCGATGTTTGGTCAGGAGTTCGCGCTGGATATGGGTTTGATTGCGCGCATTGAATATGTGCCGGGGCCGGGTTCTTCGCTGTATGGCGCGAACGCGATGTTTGGCGTTATCAATGTGATTACCCAAAAATCTGAAGACTTACCCAAGCAAAAAGCCTCTGTCGCTATCACGCAAGATGGTTGGCGTGAAGGTCACGCATTGTTCAATCGCAAAACGGAAAGTGGCTTAGGCATTACTGCTTCAGTTAGTCGCGGGGTTAGGCAGGGCAAAGATTTATTTTATGACTACGCAGGGGGCGGACAAACAACAGGGCTAGATCAACACCAATACAGCCGTGGCTTTGCGCGCATCAATAAAGACGGCTTCACCCTCACCGCTTGGGCAAATCAGCGCGTGGTAAATCCCTCCTCCGCGCCATTCCAAACCAACTTTAATGACCCTGCTATTCGCATAGAAGATACCTCGGCACACCTCGTAGCAAGGTATGAAAAATCACTTAGCGACGATATGAATGTAGATGGTCACTTGGCACATAGTCGGATGACTTATGTTGCAGACTTGCCTTATAACGACGCTACTGTGCCAGGAAACTACGTCAACCGCGATGACACCGATGGTCGTTGGTGGTCTGGTGAAGCGCGCGCTTTATACAGCGGATTTGCGCATCATAAATTAGTCGTCGGAAGTGAGTTTCAATCTGATGATAAAAATGTACAACTCAATTACGACGTTAACATACCATCCGCTGTCAACTCACCTGTCAACGCGGTTGAGTCAAAGAAAATCTATAGCTTATATGTACAAGACGATTGGGCTTTTCGTGACGACTGGCGTTTGAATTTAGGTTTGCGTGTTGACCACACATCGGGTCACAGCCTTGATACCAGCCCGCGCATCGGCTTGATTTGGGATGCGCGTGAAAACACTACGATTAAACTGCTTGGCGGACAAGCTTATCGACGTGCCAGCTCGTATGAATCCATTTACGCCAACAGCACACTTTACTTGGCTAACCCTGCCATCCAACCTGAGACCATCCGCAATTTGGAAGCCGTCATCAACCAAAAGTTAGGACGGGGTCAAACGCTAGTCGTTTCCATTTTTAATTACCAACTCAAAAATTTAATTCAGCAAGTGTCCGTACCGAACCCACTCAACCCGCTCCAAGATTTATCACAATATCAAAATCAACCCTCCATCACGGCAAGAGGCGTAGAAACCACTTATCGTTTGAATGCCGATGATGGCACGCATTTCACCACCAGCTTGGCGTTGAACCATACCCGTGATGCAATGGGTCAGTTGGTACTCAACAGCCCACGGTGGATTGCTAAAGCCAATGGCAGCAAGAATTTTGGCGCGTGGCTTTTCGGCGCGGAAGTTAATGTATTAGGCAATCGTGAGTTAGATTGGAAAGGCACGGGAACTCGCGAAGTGTTAGGCACTCAATGGCTGGGCAATGTCAATCTAATCGCACCCAAGTGGATACCGCATTTGGAAACCCAATTACGCATCAACAATGTATTTGACCGTAAAGTGATTGACCCAACATCAAGTGATGCCACCTTCCCCACCACGCCGCGTAATGGTCGCTTATGGCAATTAGGAGCAAGTTATGAGTTTTAAATTTCGCTCAGCTGGGCTTGCCACGCTGGCGTTGTTGTGGGCATTACCTGTGACAACCGCCACGGCTGAAATACCCGAGTATTCGCTGAAAGCGGCGTTTCTCTACAACTTTGCGCTATTCACCGAATGGCCTACGCACAACAAAGATTTTAACTTGTGCGTGATAGGCAAAGACCCCTTTGGGCAGGCCATCGAAGAAGTCGCCAAGAAGCAAATGCAAGGTCGCGCCGTTAAATTGACGCATTTAGCGGCTTCAGATTTATCTGAAATTAAAGAATGCGATTTGATGTTTATCGCCTATTCCGAACACCCGCAATTGAGTCGCATGGTAAGTCAGCTCACTAAATTGCCCATCCTGACAATTGCCGAGGCAAATGGTTTTGACCATAAAGCGGTGATGATTTTGATGAAAAGTGAACAAAATAAAATCGCCTTCGAGATCAATCAAACTGCCGCCAAAGCAGCCGGGTTAGACTTCAGCTCCAAGCTACTGCACCTCGCCAAATCTGTTTACTAAATATGCAAAGCTGGTTTAATGCCACCACCATTGCGAAAAAACTCAGCTTAATCAATTTGCTGACCACAGGCATTGCGGGTCTGTTGATTGCCGTAGTGTTGGTTGCGGATAGTTGGTACACCCAGCGCAGTGACTTGGTGAAAGACACCCAAGTTAAAGCCAGCGTCATTGCGCAGGGCGTGTTGCCTGCACTGATGTTTGCCGACAAAAAATCAGCTGACGACACGTTGGCAACGTTGGACAAAGATGAAGCCGTGTTGGAAGCTCGCGTGTTTGATAAAACCCACGAGTCGTTTGCCTCCCACCTCAGAACCACCAACAATATCGCGTCAAATACCCGTGCGCTAAACAATGCAGACGGCTTGCAACAAGTCACTTTCAATCTCGCCGATTTAACCGTTATCACCCCAATTTCTTCAGGTAACGATCAAGCCGGAACGTTGTTGATCCGTGTCGATTTACGTGGCTTGTATAGCCGCGTGCTGCAATTTTCTCTCATTATTGTTTTCACGGTATTGATTGCGCTGATCCTTGCTTCAATCTTGCTCAGTCGTATGCAGCGCAGCATTACTGTTCCGCTCGCCAACTTATCCAAGGTGATGACTGAGGTGTCTGAACAACATGACTACACTCGTCGCGCTGAGGTCACCAGCCAAGATGAAATAGGCTCTCTCGCGCACAGCTTTAACGCCATGGTGACTGAAATTCAACGTCACGACGGCATGCTCAGCGAAGAACTACTCACGCGTAAACGCGCCGAAGTTCAGCTCGAAAAAATGGCACATTTTGATAATGTCACCAATTTACCGAATCGACATTTTTTCAATCGCCGCGCCTCTGATTTGGTGCAACTCAATCAAGGCAGCGGTCACCGCATCGCTTTGTTGTTTATTGATTTAGATAATTTCAAATATGTGAATGACACGTTTGGTCATCACAGTGGCGACTTGCTCTTGATTGGCGTGGCGGAACGCTTAAAAAATGCGGTGCGTACTAGCGATATGGTGGCGCGTTTTGGTGGTGATGAGTTTGCGGTGCTGTTAGGTAACCCCAGCAGCATTGAACAAGTCGAAAAAATTGCGCAGAAGATTTTAGTCAGCTTGGGTGAAGCATTTGACATCAATGAGTACCAGTTCCACATTGGCGCATCAATTGGCCTCGCCATGTTGCCCGACCACTCGGATACGATAGAAGAATTGCTAAAGCAAGCCGATGCCGCAATGTATCAAGCTAAGAGCAGCGGTAAAAATAATGTGCAAATTTGGACACCCGAGACCTCCTCGGTTTCTGCCAAACATTTTGAGATGGAATCAGGCTTGCGCAAGGCAATGATGAATGATGAATTCATCATTCACTACCAACCCATTATTGATTTGACCAATGAAAAGATCGTCGGCATGGAAGCCTTGTTGCGCTGGCAGCATCCAACATTGGGTTTGATTTCACCTGCCGAATTTATTCCCCTGGCTGAAGAAACCAGCCTGATTATTCCAATTGGAGAATGGGTGCTAAGAAATGCCTGCGCAACTGCGCAAAACTGGCAAAAGCGTTACGGCGCTTTGTATATTTCGGTGAACGTATCCGCCAAACAATTTCAAAACGTGAACCTGCCGCAAACAATAGCGGCAATACTGCGTGAGACACATTTGCCAGCCGAGTGCTTAGAGTTAGAGATGACAGAAAGCATGCTGATGGATCACACCGTTGCAACCACTAACAAGCTAAATGAGATTGCTGCAATGGGCGTCGGCCTATCACTGGATGATTTTGGCACGGGCTATTCTTCGCTACTTTATCTGAAACGTTTTCCGCTAACCAAACTCAAAATTGATCGCGGCTTTATCACCGATTTACCAGATGATGCGGAAGATAAGGCGATCACTCAGGCGATTATAGCCTTGTCTAAAAGCCTCAATTTAAAAGTACTGGCGGAAGGGGTCGAGACTGCGGAGCAAGCTGCCTTTCTAACAAAAAACCAGTGCCAATTCGGACAAGGCTATTTCTATAGCAAGCCGCTGGACGCAAAATCATTCACTGCTTTATTGCAATCCAAGAAATTCGATTTTGACAACGACGAAGTACTATAAGATATGCGTTTTATTCGTCCTGTAAATCCTGGCCAGGAAACAGCTCTTCAGTAAAACCAAATTTACTAAAATCTCGAATGCGCATCGGATATAAGATGCCATCGAGATGGTCGCATTCGTGTTGCACCACGCGTGCATGAAATCCACTCACAGTACGATCAATCAACCCGCCGTTCTCGTCACAGCCCTGATAACGAATGTTCAGGTAACGCGGCACGACACCGCGTAAGCCAGGCACGCTTAAACAGCCTTCCCAACCCTCTTCAATTTGCTCGTCTATGGGTGTGATGATGGGGTTGATGAGTATGGTTTGTGGCACGCTGTCGGCATCGGGGTAACGTGAGTTCGACTGCACACCGAAAATCACCACGCGCAATCCCACACCAATTTGCGGCGCGGCCAAACCCGCGCCGTTCAAAGCTTGCATGGTGTCGTTCATGTCGACGAGCAAATCGCGCAATGCTGGGGTGCTGAACTCTCTCACTGGCTCGGCACGCTGTAACAGCCGCTCATCACCCATCCGTAATACGGGTTTAATCGACATTGTTCACCACGGCTTCGATGATGCTTCGCACTTTAACCATTGCTGCACTTGCGGTCGCATTCACTTTTTCCATATTGATCTCGACGGTACTGTCTCCGCGGCCAGCCGCGTAGTTCGCAACCACGGCGATCGTTGCATAGTTCAGTCCCAGCTCTTTTGCCAGCGCAGTTTCGGGCATACCCGTCATGCCGACCATATCCGCACCATCCCGTTCGTAGCGATTGATTTCGGCGATGCTGTCCAAGCGCGGCCCTTGCGTGGCGGCATATATCCCGCCATCCACACAAGTTTGCTGCGCGATTTTGGCACACTGCAAAATATGGCTGCGTAACTTGGTGCTGTAAGGCAGCGTGAAATCGGCATTGCTAAATGGCTGATCGCGTCCATCAAAATAGGTCGCATCACGACCATGTGTGTAATCAATAATCTGGTGCGGCAACACGATCACCCCCGGCTCAAGGTCAGTGCGTATCCCCCCCACTGTTGCCACCGAAACAATATCTTTGACCCCTTGCTCACGAAGTACCCACAGATTGGCGCGGTAGTTCACCAGATGCGGCGGAATGGTATGACCATAACCATGCCGTGCCAAAAAAATCACTTCATGTCCGTTCAATGTGCCAAACATGAACGCGCCAGATGGTTCACCATAAGGTGTTCGCATTACTTGCTGATGTGTGATCTTGAAATCTGCGAGCTGTGTTAAACCACGACCACCGATAATTGCTAACATTTATTTCACTCCTTAACTGCGTAAATGGCGGGTAGATTTCGCCACGCGCCTTCAATATCCATTCCATAACCAAACACAAAACGGTTCGGCAAATCCATTCCAACGAAGTCAGCTTTGATCGGCTTTTTTCGCCCGTGCTGTTTGTCGGCGAACACGGCACTGTAGCAGTGACTTGCGCCCAATTCCAACACACGATCACGTAACACTGAAAGTGTGTGCCCTTCATCGAGAATATCGTCAAGCAACAGCACCACACGGCCACGCACATTCTCTCGCGGCTCGACCTTCCACTGCATCGCCCCGCCTTTTCTCGCATCACCGTAGCGCGACACATGCACGTAATCGAAATCCAGCGGGAAATCCAGCATCGGCAATAACTGTCCACTGAACACCACCGCACCACCCATCACTGACAATACCAAGGGATGGGTCTCAGTCAACGCAGTGTTGATTTTTTGTGCGACACCTTGCAATGCTGCTTGCACTTGCTCGGCGGAATACAGCAACTCGGCTTGTTGCAGAATTTCGCGCGCGTACTGTTTGCTGATTGTCATATTTTCTCAAGTAAAGTTCTGGTTACCCAGCTCATGGTTCGACAAGCTCACCACGAACGGGAGGTTAATCAATGATTTTTTAAACTCTGCAAATAGGCCGCGAATTCGTCGCGCACCTCTGGATGCTTGAGTCCCAATGCCACCATTGCTTTGAGATAACCCAACTTAGAACCACAATCGTAACGTGTGCCGTTAAAGCGATACGCGAGCATCTTTTCTTCCTTCATCAGTGCGGCAATACCATCCGTCAATTGAATTTCACCGCCTGCGCCTGCGTGTACTTTTTCCAGATGGTGAAAAATGCGCGGGGTAAGAATGTAGCGACCCACCACTGCAAGCGTAGTCGGCGCATCTTCTGGTTTAGGTTTTTCGACGATGCCATTCACTAACTCTAAGCCTGCTTCCAATGCTGTGCTGCTCACAATGCCGTATTGCCGTGTTTGCTCGCGCGGCACATTTTTCACGCCAAGAATTGAACACTGATGCCGCTGGAACACATCGACCATTTGTTTGATAACAGGTGTGTCGCCATCGATTAAGTCATCCGCCAAAATCACTGCAAACGGCTCGTCTTGCACAACGGGTTTTGCACACAGCACCGCGTGACCCAAGCCTAGCGGCTCGGTCTGACGTATGTAAATGCAGTTAATGTGCGCGGGAATCACTTCACGCAAGATACGCAACAGCTCTTCTTTACCACGCATCACCAATTCAGCTTCTAATTCATACGCTTTATCGAAATGGTCTTCGATGGCGCGTTTGTTACGCCCGGTGATAAACACCATATCGGTAATACCCGCTGCTATTGCCTCTTCGACCGCATACTGGATCAGCGGCTTATCTACAACAGGCATCATTTCTTTCGGGCTGGCTTTGGTCGCGGGTAAAAACCGGCTACCCATGCCCGCCACGGGGAACACTGCTTTGGTTATTTTTTTCATGCGCCTTCCTTCTCCAGCAATGCCAAGAACTGCTGTTCATCCAACACCGTTACACCCAGCTCCTGAGCCTTATCCAACTTACTACCCGCCTCTGCGCCAGCCACCACGTAATTCGTTTTTTTCGACACACTGCCGCTGACTTTCGCACCTAATGCTTCCAGTTTTTCTTTGGCTTCGTCACGACTCAAAGTAGCCAACGTACCCGTCAAAACAAAAGTTTGCCCGGCAAGCGGTAATGTTGTGGCAACCTGCCGATCATGCTCTGCCCATTGCACACCCGCCACACGTAACTGCGCTATCACTTCACGGTTATGCGCTTGCGCAAGAAAATCTGCCATGCTTTGTGCGACTACTGGACCTACATCACGCACTTGTTGCAAGCGTTCCAAATCCGCTGCAAGCAGATTATCCAACGAACCGAAATGCTGCGCCAAATCTTTGGCGGTGGTTTCACCGACATTGCGTATCCCCAACGCGAAAATAAAACGCGCTAACGTGGTGTGCTTGCTTTTCTCAATTCCGGCCAATAAATTGACCGCCGATTTTTCGCCCATGCGATCCAGGTTAATCATCGCCAACAAGCCCAGCTTGTACAAATCTGCAGGCGTTTTCACGATGTGCGCATCGACCAATTGTTCGACTAACTTATCACCCAGTCCATCAATGTTCATGGCGCGGCGGCTGGCAAAATGCAATAACGCTTGCTTGCGTTGCGCGGGACAATATAAGCCGCCTGTACACCGCCACACCGCTTCGTCTGGCAACTTGGCGACTTGCGAACCACAAACTGGACATACTGGCGGCATAATAAATTCACGGGCATCAGCAGGGCGGCGTTCCAATACCACCCGCGCCACTTCGGGTATCACATCACCCGCACGCCGCACCACTACCGTATCACCGATGCGCAAATCTTTGCGGCGTATCTCATCTTCATTGTGCAGCGTGGCATTGGTCACCGTCACGCCTCCGACGAACACCGGAGCGAGCCGAGCAACAGGTGTCAATGCGCCTGTTCGACCCACTTGTACTTCAATATCCAGTAAAGTGGTGGTCGCTTCTTCAGCAGGAAATTTATGTGCGATGGCAAAGCGTGGGGCGCGTGACACGAATCCGAGCTGTTGTTGAAGCAGTGTATCGTTGACTTTGTACACCACACCATCAATATCAAACGGCAAGGCTGCGCGCTGTGTGCCTATCTCGCGGTAATACGCCAACAAGCCTTCCACACCGCGCACCACACGCCGTTGCCGGGTAACCGCCACACCCCATTGCCGCAACAAATCCATCTGCAGATGGTGTTGCCCAGGCAACACCACACCTTCACAAATACCCATACCATAAGCAAAAAAACTCAGCCGCCGACTGGCGGTGATGCGCGCATCCAATTGCCTCAATGCACCCGCTGCCGCATTACGCGGATTAACAAATTCCTTCTCGCCTTTTGCGCGCTGCGCTTCATTCAACTTGGCAAAATCGCGCTTGAACATCAACACTTCGCCGCGTATTTCCACATCGTGAATGGCTTCGGTGAGCCGCAGCGGAATTGATTGGACGGTACGCAAATTTTCCGTGACCTCTTCACCGACACTACCATCACCACGTGTCGCACCTTGCACAAACACGCCATCGCGATAACTGAGCGTCACTGCCAACCCGTCAAATTTTGGTTCGACCGCATATTCAACTTCTGTCACATCAAGTGCTTCACGAATTCGCGTATCGAATGCCCGCACCTCTTCTTCACTGAACGCATTATTGAGCGACAACATCGCCGTGCGATGATGCACTTCAGCAAACGCCTTGAGGGGCGCACCGCCAACGCGTTGTGTCGGCGAATCGATAGTCACCAGTTCGGGATGTTGCGCTTCCAGTGCTTGTAATGCGCGGAACAGTTTGTCGTATTCCGCATCGGGGATAGACGGGTCATCCAGTACATAGTAACGATGATTGTGCTGTTCGATTTGAGCACGAAGTTGTGCGATGTTGGCGGCGTAATCCATTCTATGAGAACAAACGTCGCGCTTGCGCACTACCCGGCACGATATCCTGTTCGCACATCTTCGCTTCGACTTCACTCACTTTGGCGCGGATGGGGGCAAGCACCGCCTCGGTGAGTTCGACACGTCTATCATCCAGCAAATTAACTTGCAACTCTTTGGCCAATTCATGGGCAACACGTACCATTTGATCAAATTGCAGAGTGGGGTTATCAACACGCGGCACATCCAACAACAATGTCATCCCGGTAGTGGTGAGATGTTCCAGCGTATGCGGCTGAAAGGCTTTGGTATCTCGGTTGATCAGACTAAACAAACTATGCCCCTGTGCGTTCAACAAATGAAATGCACCGTCCGATTCTAACGTCATACCTTGTGCCGCCGCTGCTTGGGAAATTTTTACTCCCGTCAGCAAACGATTCCCCGCCGGCATGAGATTGATGCCCACCATTTGATCTACCACGACACAAAATGCGTCGAGTTGCAGTGCGCGGTGTGTCGTTTCTTGCACATCAGGAACCGTTGTTTCCGCTTTGATGTATTGTGCCACGCCCGTTACCAGGTCACGGAAATCGGCAAGTTTGGCCGAACTGATTAACCCGCTACGATCAACCAATTGCAACGCCACACGAAAATCGGAATACAAAGTGTGGCCTTCAGCTATCGCTCGTTCCCATTGCTTGGTGGTGAGTGTCATGCCGCATATTTGCACGGGCTTACCAAAATCGAATTTACGTTGCCACAAACTTTCCAGCACCGATGCGGGACTGGCTTCGCGCAAATGCAGTTCGATAATAAAATCACTCCGTCCGTCCAGAATCGCGCATGATTCGTCGGACATCGACTGCTTTGCAACCTTCACTTCCGCGAGCAGATCGAGTTCTTCTACTGTTGGCTCTGGCTCAGCTTGTTGGATCGGCTCTGCCAATTTTGTGTAACTGCCCTGGTACAACGCATCGGCCTGCGTGCCTTTAAGTGTGGCAGCAAACTTGCGCTGATAACGCCGCTGCTGCCACCAGCCAAGGACATACACCGCGATGATCGCACCTAGACCAATCACCAGCAAAGCTGTTTGCAGTTCACTCATAAAAACCCATCGCTAAATATCTCAAGATAGCCCAAATTATCTCATGCCAAGCACTGGAATTGTTGGCTTATAGGCTGACAAACCACTTGGAAAAAGGCTCAAAGTGGAGCGTGAAAAGTAAATGAGGCGAACATCGCTCGCCTCATTTGTGGAGATTACTTCTTGGCTTTAGCTGGCGCAGCAGCTTTGAGAATGAAGGTGACTTTCATTGTGACGCGATACTCGGTCACTTTGCCTTTTGCCACGACGACTGATTGATCCTTAACCCAAGCACCCGTGATGTCGTGCAGCGAATCCGACGCACGCGCCACACCTTTGGACACTGCATCTTCAAAACTTGTTTTGCTACCGGAGATAATTTCAATAATTTTAGCGACTGACATAACAACTCCCTGTTAATGATTGATCGGAGAAGCAATTTACTCCTGTGCTGCTCGCCATGTCAAACCGCTACACAAACGGCAGTTCGCCATTACTCACGCCTATCGTAAAAACCTCTTCCAACGCTTTCAAAAATACCGGTTGCTCATGCAATTTCTGCAATGATTCAGGATGCGCTTTGCCGCGCATTTGCGTGAGCCGCGCTTTGCTCGTAGCAGGCATATCCCAATGCAGCCCTTGCAATAACTCATCGGCGGATTCTGGCTTGTTGCAAACTAGCACCATGTCGCAGCCCGCATTCAGCGCGGCTTCGGCTCGCTGCACAATGTTGCCCGCTACCGTCGCCCCTTCCATACTCAAGTCATCACTGAAAATCACGCCTTCAAAACCCAGTTGACCGCGCAAGATATTTTTCAACCAGATTGGCGAGAAGCCTGCGGGGCGATTATCCACTTTCGGATAAATCACATGCGCGGGCATCACCGCCGTCATACCGAAATGCACCATCTGCTGAAATGGAATCAAATCGCACAGTTCAATGTCGGTATAGCTACGGTCATCCACAGGAATATCCAAATGCGAATCCGCCACCACAAAGCCATGCCCAGGGAAATGCTTGCCCACCGTCGGCATCCCGCCCTGCTTCAAGCCCAGCAACAAGCTGTGCGCCAATTCAGCAATGGCTTGCGGCTCGCTGTGAAAAGCCCGATCCCCAATCACGCTGCTGCTACCGTAGTCCACATCCAGCACGGGTGTGAAACTAAAATCCACGCCACACGCACGCAACTCCGCCGCCAACACATAACCTGCTTGCTGCGCCAGATGTCGCGCTTTCACAGGATGCACATCCCAGATTTTCCCCAGTTCACGCATCGCGGGAATTTTGGTAAAGCCCTCACGGAAGCGTTGCACTCGCCCCCCCTCGTGATCCACCGCAATTAACAACGGCGGCGTGCGCAGCGCATGAATAGCAGCGGTCAACTCCATCAACTGGCCGGGTGATTCATAATTGCGCTTGAACAAAATCACCCCGCCAACCAGCGGATGACGCAAACGTACTTCATCTTCAGCGGTTAATTGCGTGCCGACCACATCTAACATCACTGGACCGATTCCCATACAAACTCCGATTGGTAAATTCAAAAATAAAGGATGCCCAAGAGCGGCGAATTATAAGGGTAATAGGGACTATACGAGTTGCATATTGCTAATTGCCGCACGCACATTGCTTGCACAGTCGCAAGTTGACAATGCACATCACATCAGCGACATTACCACTCACCTTGCACTTTTTAAGTGCTGGGGAAAATAAATGGAGTCTGACCCTATTTACCACCTCGTGATCCACCGCAATTAACAACGGCGGCGTGCGCAGCGCATGAATAGCAGCGGTCAACTCCATCAACTGGCCGGGTGATTCATAATTGCGCTTGAACAAAATCACCCCGCCAACCAGCGGATGACGCAACCGCGCTTCATCTTCAGCGGTTAATTGCGTGCCGACCACATCCAACATGACTGGACCGATTCCCATACAAACTCCGATTGGTAAGTTCAAAAATAAAGGATGCCCAAGAGCGGCGAATTATAAGGGCAATGGGGAGTATACGAGTTGCATATTGATAATTGCCGCACGCATATTGCTTGCGCAGTCGCAAGTTGACAATGCACATCACATCAGCGACATTACCACTCACCTTGCACTTTTTAAGTGCTGGGGAAAATAAATGGAGTCTGACCCTCATGGCACTCGGTTAAGGATTTTACTTCATTAAAACAGTTGGGCTGAACACTGCTGATGGTAAGCTTTTGTTGCGACACGAAAGCCACTCAACTCAGGAGGACAGCCCAGATGAAGGAT
>JABFRF010000188.1 GCA_013141315.1 Gallionella sp.
ACGTGGGCATCTCCACGCCTGGCATTGCCAAAAGCGCATCAACAAAACCAACCGCATCTTCCACGGGCGTGGGCTTAACGAATATCTTCGCATTGGTCACCAGCCGTAAAAAACTGGCAACCACCATCGGCATAAGCTTCACACTTGCACCATCAGCACAAGCTACCACGGCTTCATCAAGGCACGCATAGGCTATCTTGTGATGGGGATGATCGCCGCGCGATGCTGCAATCAATATATTGACATCAGGTGTCATTATCAGCGGCATCCAACATGGCTTTGTTGCTGAGCGGGTTCAGACCTACAACCAAACCGCCACGCCCCTTATGAACGGGAATCTTACGTTTGCTTGCCTTGGGTGCGGCGCGTGAAGAACGGAGGCGGAGTTGCAGCCCCTCCTCAATCAACCGCGTAAGGGTTGTCTGCTGACGCGCAGCCAGAGCCTTTGCATTTGCCAGTAAGGAATCGTTGATGTCGAGAGTGGTTTTCATGGGGGGATAAGGTACAGATTTCTGTATTCAGTGTCAATCCAGTGTTGATCTCACGTTGTTGCGTGCAGATACTGGAATATCAAACTGCGATGCGATCAGTGTATGCAGGAAAAAGGATGCTTCACAAAATTATTTGTAATGCTGTTCACGATGATGGCGGTCTTTGGGTATGATGCGGTTGCCTGACAGAATGCTTGGTTGTGGAAATATACAGCGCAGTTTGGTAAACAAAAAATAGAAATTTATTTTACACCTAAAGGAGGTTGCAAATGATTCGGCCAATAAATGAAGTAATCGAAAAATTCGTTGAGAATCTAGAAACTGCTCGTGCATCAATAAGCTCATCACCTCCAACTAGATTTTCTATTCCAACAGGATTGCCATCATTAGATGAGGAAATAGGAGGGGTGAAGTCTGGTTGCATCACATTGATTGCCGCTGATAAATTACAAGGGAAAACGGCGTTGGCTTTAGGCATTGCATTAAATGCAGCATTAAATGAAAAGCACCGAACCGTGATAGTTGGCACGCAACGCAATAGTGCACAAATAGTTTTGCGCCTTATATCTCAGTTAAGTGAAATTCCAATTCGAGCATTCAAAACTGGACATTTTGAAGAAGGAGACTTATCCAAGCTAACGCCGTCCCTTGAACTATTGCATGATGCACCGATATTCATCAAGGAAGCTCCCGTTTCAATAGATGCGCTAATCGACGACCTCGTAACGATGCACAATGAATCACCACTTGGTTTAGTTGTCATTGACGTGCTGAATTTTGAAGAAACACAACAAAGCGATGTTGATGCACGACGTGAGCGTTACCAGTGCTTAACAAAGATGAAGAGTTTTGCTATTGATCACAACTTACCCGTTGTTGTTACCACCGACTTGGATATGTCGCTGTGGGGAGTCGATCGCCAAACTCGGCTACCACAGTGGATTGATATTCCATTTGAGCTCGCGGATATGTCCGAGGTTGTGATTATTCCTTTTCAGCCGGAGCTATACGATATTGGCAAGCCGCTTGGAAGGACGAGTATCGCCGTGCTTCAGCATGGGGCGGATCACCCACTTATTACCTCTGCGGGCTATCGGCCAGAGATTGGAAAGTTTTACCCGCGCGTGATTCACCATGAATACGAATCGAAAGATTTAGAGCGAGGACAAATTATTTATATTGAGTAACGAATGATTACGGTTAGCATCATTCGGAAAGAAGATATGACCAATGAGCAGCGTCTTTTTTTGGATAAACGCTTAACTGATCCGCTTCACATCAACGATACTGGACCGCCAAAATGTTGGAGTAAATATCAATCAGGGCTTTATGTCGCAATAGATGAGGTAACTGGTAATCCATTTGGGATAATTGAGGCATCAGGTGATAAGTCTAAGATTGCCCCTGGGTGGTGGGTTGATTCATCGTGTCGGGGAAAGGGGTATGCCAGTGCGATGATTGATGAATTGGCCCGGTATCTTAAACAGGAAGGTTTTACTGGTGTCGGTTACATCAAGATTCAAACCTATCAGTCTCGCTACGATAACGCTTCCGAAGCACTCAAGCGAAGGTTCTGTAACCACTTCCAGAGCCATGTGAAAAATGGTTAAAGCTATTTCATCAATAGCTGAGCATGAAAGTGGGCATCACGAAAAAATTAAGTTACCTCCAGCAAAGCTGGAGGTTTATTGCTTGAGTGCCTCAAAGGCACTGATAACCCAAGAGCCGCCTGAAGGCGACTATAGCCCCAATTTCATTTGGTCGTAACGTTCGTCCTCAGTCTCCTGATTGCGAATGTAGGCTCTAACCATTTCCTCATCCAAACCAACCGTCGAAACAAAGTATCCTCTTGCCCAGAATACTTCGCCTGTGAAGTTCCGCTGCCGACCTCCGAAATGACGGGCAATCGAAATCGCACTCTTTCCTTTGATGTAACCCACCACGCTCGATACCGAATGCTTCGGCGGTATGCTCAAACACATATGGACGTGATCGACCATCAAATGCCCTTCCACTACTTTCGATTCCCTTTGCAGCGCAAGCTCCCGAAAGATTTCGCCTAGATGCTTTCGCAATGCCCCAAATACTGCTTTCTTACGCCGCTTCGGTATGAATACAATGTGATACTTACAGTCCCAACGGGTATGACTTAAACTCTGGTACTCTTTCATTGTAAATCTCCTTCTTTTAGTCGAGATGGAAGATTTACAGCGACCGACGTATAGGTCAAACCTTGGTGAGTCCCCCGGCAAAGCCGGGGGGTTACCTTATTAAATTATGCGAACTGATTTCCTTAACTTCCAACAAAAATGAATAAATCATTTTCAAAAATGTCCGAGAATGAGCTGCTTGATTATTGCCTAGGTCTATACAAAGCCAATGGCATTGGGGAATTGGCATATCCGCAATTGAAGAAGCACAAAACTTTATATTTCAATCTTTACAGTCATGGGCTAAAACAGAAAGAGGTTATTAGTCGTCTTGGCTTGGTAGATGAGTATCGTTCTTTTAAAGAAAATTTGCCTGGTCGATGGTCTTGGATTCGTATTGTCCAAGCAGCACAGGTTATTGCAGAGCAAGAAGGCGTGCTACCGCCTGCAGGATGGTTTCAGGGTAATGGTCATGGCTCGTTAATTCAGGCCGTTTATTATTTAGGCCATACTTGGGAAGATGTGCGTGATGCTGTAGGAGATTTTTCTGGTAGCTCATTTGTTGAGTCTCGAAATGGAATGCGCTGGCGCAGTCATCCAGAAGCATCCATGTCCAACTTTTTGTATGCCAGAGGCATTGAGCATAAACGCGGTAAGCGTTATCCCGTCGAATACGCTGAACATTCCGATGCCAAGTATGCTTATTTTGATTTGCACTTCATTGCAAAAGATAACGTTTGGGTTGATGTTGAAATTTGGGGTGATAAGCCAAATGGACATGCAGAGGAAAAATATCAATCGAAACGGCAGCAGAAAGAATCATTTAATGTCGGGAATCCGAATTTCCTAGGCATTCATTTTAGTGATTGTTTTGACGAGTTGGTGTTAACTAAAATTCTTTCACCGCATATTGGCGTGATCAAGCCATTCCAGTTTGATAAACCAACGGATCAGCTGATTCACACAACGCACTGGTCAAATGCAGATGAACTTTTAGCGTATTGCCGCCACTTTGTTTCTACTATGCCGGATGGTGCTTTCCCTACCGAGGAATGGTTGAGAAAGCGCGGCAAATGGAAGCATCGGGATGGTGAGACCTACAACACACTTTCCATCTATATTAAAACTTGGCTCGGTGGCATAAGAAATCTCAGGAAGCTGTTGGATCAAGGGCATGTTAGTACAGCAACATGGGATGAGGCATCGGCAACAGGGGCTTACCGCCAATTCTTTGTAGAGCATGGCATGACACCTAGTCAAGCTAGGCATTTATACCGCAAGCGTGATAGTTCGATTTCAGCGGAGGTTGCGAAATATGCGGCAAATATTAGCCATGCGGTTGAGGTATACGCAGGTGGTGCTAAGACAGTTAACCAAAAACTTGGCATTGATGTTAAGAAAATCACACGTTGATCAAAAAAATTGATGAACTAAAAGGGGCAGTTTCGGATTTTTTTAGTGTGTCAGCAATCACGCCGCCATTTCCAAATACTCAACCACGCTTGAGGACGCAGAAATTGGCAAGCCTTCCGCAATCAGTCGCGTGATTACACCGCTGCCCGTTTGCGAGATGTACGCTTGGCAGGCTCTGTTAGGTTGCGCGTCTCTTGCGCGATGGTTAGCAAGGTAGCCAACGCTTTGTTAACCGCTTCGGATGTTGGAAACGCTTTCTGAATTTCGGGCTGGAGGATGACAACATTGCTGTCTTGCTTGAATTGCGTGAAATACTTTCCGCGCACACCGACCCCAAGTTTTTCTCGCTTTACTTCAGTAATGTTTTGGTCATCCATTGTCGTAGATATTTTTTTCATAACGAGTTGCCTTTCTTGCGCTAATGATTCGGACATTATTTTTGCGCTTTCAACGAAAGCGTCAGCTTGAATCTAGCCACGGGTTCATCACTCAAAGTCGGCACAGTGGCAATCACTTCGAGTTGTCGTTCGACTCGTTCATCCGATGCAACCGCTTTGGCGACCAGTTCGGCGATCTCTTTGCCTTGATTGCAGATGAAATCCACATCGCCTTCTGCGCGCTTGAGGAACTCTGCGCTGAAATCTTTGAAGACCAGTGAGATGTGTTTGGGTTGTTGTTTGATGAGGTGCATGGCGAATGCGCCCGCCGCACAGTCTGCCCCTGCGCAGAGCGCACCGAAGTACATTGAGCCGAGGTGATTCTTCGTCCTGCGCCGCAAGGGGATGTGCACCACCATGCGCTCAGGCGAAATTTCTGTAACGGATACGCCAACATAGAACAACAACGGTATTTTGGCGAGGCCAAACCAACGCATCGCGAGGGTCTCGCGGGTTCTTTCGCTGAAGAGTTTTTGTACCCAGTTCATATTGCTAGCACCCATTTGAGGTTCAGCTTCGGCTCTTCCAATAGCTTGGCTGTCTGCGTTGATGTGCCAAGGCAATGATTCTTATTTCATCGGGTTTGAACTGATAAACGAGGTTGTAAGGGAAGCGGCGCAATGAAAATCGTCTGGCTGCATATTCTGGGTCAACGTGAACACCCTTTCTGCATGAACGTGAACAGTCATTCTGAAGGAACGTGAACACTGATTCTGCTCGAACGTGAACACTTTTAGCCACTCACCAGAATGAGTGTTCACGA
>JABFRF010000166.1 GCA_013141315.1 Gallionella sp.
AACCACATCACCATCAACCAAAAAAGCGCCGCCAGATTCCACCACCGCAACGCCTTTTTCAAGTCCCGACACAATCTCAATCTGCTCGCCGAAACGTTTTCCTACCGTTACTTTAAGCTCATGCGCGTGTCCATCTGTGCCCACTGAAAAAACAAAGGCCGCACCGCTGCGCAACACTACCGCCGTTTGCGGCAAGGTCATGACGGGGGTATTTTGTTGCGTCAACTGGAACGTACCGCGTGCAAACATGCCCGCGACTAAACCACCGCTGTTGGGCAAATCAACCAACACTTGCCCGTAACGTGTTTGCGGATTGATCGCAGGGGAAATAGCACGAACCTGCCCTTTTACAACTCGCCCTTGGGGAGACATCAACTCCACTTTCATGCCTTTGCGTATCATGCCCAATTCATCTGCCGTGATATCGGCATGCCATTCCAAACGACCTTGGCGTATCAGGCGGAACAGCTCCATGCCAGGCTGTGTCAATGTGCCGACGGTCGCTGAACGTGCTGAGATAACACCCGCGTCGGAAGCTTTGATATTTAATTGTGCTAGACGCAATAGGCCTGCTTGGTAGCGTGCACGCTGTGTTTCCATTCTGGCACGCGCGGTATTTTCATTGGTCATGGCTTGCTCGACTTGCTGTGCGCTAACAAAACCCGACTCGCGCAACTTGCCACTCCGTGCCGCTTGCGCACTTGCTTCGGCTAACACGGCTTCACTTTCTTTGAGCGAGGCTTGCACTTCAGCGACACTCGCCGCCACAGTATCCGTCGCCAACGTCGCTAACACTTGCCCTTTGCGCACTTGGTCGCCAACACTCGCACGTACCTCAGCTATGCGAATACCCGTCACCTCTGAACTGATGACCGCCTCTTGCCACGCCACCACGCTGCCATTTGCCGACAAACTCTGCATCCATTTTGCAGGTTGCAAAGTAACCAAACTAACCGTCAAGGCCGGCTTGCTTGTCGTTACAACAGGGGTAGTTGCAGCCTTGCTCACTGCCGGTATCTTCCACAAAACCACACATAACAATGCAATACTGCCAAGGCCGATTTTGACCCAACGATTATTATTTGAACTTGAACTTGAACTTGAACCGAACGAAGGCATTTACATCCCCTTAAAAACAATAAAAACCGCCCTCAATGAGGCGGCTAGATTGGCGCAATTATATCTGATGACGTATGACAGGCAGATTTATTGTAAACGAGCGCAAATTAACAATTCTTGCTGACTGTCGCCTTTAATGGATTACCGCTCGCCACCACATTTAATAGCCGATCAATATTGGGATGCTTGCCAAAATTGCTTTGTGCATCGGCGGTGTGTTCAGCATAAATTTCCAAGCCTTCGCGCGCAGCCTCAATGTTGATGCTGCCCCATTTTTGCAGCAGGTGGTGATACACCTTGATTGAACCTTGACTGCCTGCTTTGTTTTCAATCAAGCCTGCTTCACTGCCGTCGCTATTGAATAGCGCAATGCATTGCACGTGGTCGGCATTGTCCAATGAAGAAAGAATTTCGCTGAATGTTTTCATCGCATATATTTGGTTATAAACTTGGCCGCGAACTTTATTGCACGCGTGCATATTATGCAAATCAGATACCCCTACAAAGCTTCCGGTACCTGAGAGTTTGCTTGCCTTTCATGCATCTTTCCAGTACCTTGCGAAACTCGCTAGGGGTCTGCAAATTATGCAGTGAGACACACCCTTTGAACCTGTACGGGTCATGCCGTCGTAGGGAAGCATTCTTCACGATGCTCCCCGCAGGGCATCTCGCAAAACTCAAGTTTCGTCGCGATGCTGTGTTGCTCGCAAAAAATTACTCCTTACATATTGCAATATGTGTCGTCGTAATTTTTTACTCGCACCTTGCCTAGCTTAGAAACTTGAATTTTTCGAGACACCCTGAAAATTATTTTGGAGCATCAAATGAACGCAAATCCTCAGTTTTTATCTTCCGCCGCTCACGTCGATGAAGCAGCCATCAAGTCTTTGCCCAATTCGCGCAAGATTTATGTGCAAGGTTCTCGCGCCGACATACAAGTGCCGATGCGGGAGATTTCGCAAGCCGAAACGCCAGCCAGCATGGGAGCAGAAGTTAATCCGCCAATTTATGTTTATGACTGCTCCGGCCCATACACCGATCATGCTGTAAAGATCGACATACGTTCCGGCTTAGCCGCGATGCGCGAGGCTTGGATAGTTGAACGCAATGACACTGAGTCGTTGCCCAAGCTCACTTCTGATTACGGCCAACAACGCTTGGATGATCCTGAATTAGCCGAGATGCGTTTCAATCTCAAGCGAGCGCCACGTCGCGCCAAGGCTGGCAAAAACGTCTCGCAAATGCACTATGCGCGTCAAGGCATCATCACTCCGGAGATGGAATACATCGCGATCCGCGAGAATCAAAAAGTCGATGGCATGTCGGAAATGATGTTGCGCCAACATGCGGGTGAAAATTTCGGCGCGTTTATGCCAAAGAAAATCACGCCTGAATTTGTGCGCGATGAAGTAGCCGCAGGCCGTGCGATTATTCCCTTGAACATCAACCACCCCGAAGTTGAACCGATGATTATTGGACGCAACTTCTTGGTCAAAATCAATGCCAACATTGGCAACTCTGCTCTGGGTTCAAGCATCCAAGAAGAAGTGGAAAAAATGACTTGGGCAATCCGCTGGGGCGGCGACACTGTGATGGACTTATCGACGGGTAAGCACATCCACGAAACCCGTGAATGGATCATGCGCAATTCTCCTGTGCCGATAGGTACTGTGCCGATTTATCAAGCGTTAGAAAAAGTGAACGGCAAAGCCGAAGACCTGACTTGGGAAATTTTCCGCGACACACTCATTGAGCAAGCCGAACAAGGCGTGGATTACTTCACCATCCATGCGGGCGTGTTGTTACGTTATGTACCGATGACCGCTAAACGTATGACTGGCATCGTGTCACGCGGCGGCTCTATCATGGCGAAATGGTGTTTGGCGCATCATAAGGAAAATTTCCTGTATACGCATTTCGAAGATATCTGCGAAATCATGAAGGCATATGACGTGAGTTTCTCATTGGGCGATGGACTGCGCCCCGGTTCAATTTACGATGCCAATGACGAGGCTCAATTAGGCGAATTGAAAACGCTGGGTGAACTTACCAAAGTGGCTTGGAAGCACGACGTACAAGTGATGATAGAAGGCCCCGGTCATGTGCCTATGCACATGATTAAAGAGAACATGGACTTGCAATTGAAGTGGTGTCACGAAGCGCCGTTCTACACACTCGGCCCTTTGACCATGGACATTGCGCCGGGCTATGACCACATCACTTCGGCGATAGGTGCGGCGATGATAGGCTGGTTTGGAACGGCGATGCTGTGCTACGTCACGCCTAAGGAACATTTGGGTTTGCCGAATAAGGCCGATGTGAAGGAAGGCATCATCACTTACAAAATCGCTGCCCACGCTGCTGACTTAGCCAAGGGACATCACGGTGCACAAGTGCGCGACAACGCGCTATCCAAAGCGCGCTTCGAATTCCGCTGGGAAGACCAGTTCAATTTGGGACTCGATCCTGATCGAGCACGCGAATTTCATGACGAGACCTTACCCAAAGAGTCCGCCAAAGTCGCGCACTTCTGCTCCATGTGCGGCCCGCATTTTTGCTCAATGAAAATATCGCAAGACGTGCGCGACTTCGCTGCGAAAGAAGGCATCGCTGAAGCGGATGCATTGAGCAAAGGCATGGAATTGAAGGCGGTGGAATTCGTCACGAAAGGCAGCCAGCTTTACAGCAAATCCTAGTCGTCACAAATGCAATCCAGCAACACATCGACATCTAGTGTCACCGCTGAATCTCCCTGTATTGGCCATTGCACCACGGTGTTAGGTGACGATGTGTGCCGCAGCTGCATGCGCACATTCGATGAGATTACCCGTTGGATAGAGATGAGTGATGACGAGCGGATTGCAGTCAATCAACGTGTCGCCGATTTACTCAAGCAAGGATAGCGAATGGATTTAATTTACCTAAAAGCCGTGATACTCGGCATCGTAGAAGGTCTCACCGAATTTCTACCTATCTCCTCCACCGGGCATTTAATTCTGGTTGGTGATTTGCTCAATTTCAACGACGAACGCGGCAAGGTGTTCGAGATTGTGATTCAGTTTGCGGCAATACTCGCAGTGTGCTGGGAATACCGCGCCAAATTGGCTTCCGTCACCAACGGCTTGCTGCAAAAACAAGAAGCCGCGCAACGCTTCACGCTGAATTTGTTCATCGCCTTTTTACCGTTGGCGGTTCTCGGTTTGCTATTTGGCAAAGCCATCAAAGCACATTTGTTCGCACCGATACCTGTCGCGCTGGCGTTCATCATTGGTGCTTTCTTCATACTGTGGGCAGAGAAGCGCAAACACACTATTACGATAGCAAACGTGGATGACATGCACTGGAAAGATGCGTTGAAGATGGGCTGCGCGCAAGCCTTGGCACTGATTCCTGGCACATCGCGTTCCGGTGCGACCATCATTGGCGGCTTATTCTTTGGCTTATCGCGCAAGGCGGCGACCGAGTTTTCATTCTTCCTCGCTATCCCAACTTTAACGATGGCGACGCTGTACGAAGTGTTGAAATACCGCCATGATTTTCACGCCGATGATCTGGGTATCTTTTTGGTTGGCTCGATTGCATCGTTCATCAGCGCCTTCTTCGCGGTGCGAGGTCTGTTGCGCTACATCAGCCGCCATGATTTCACCGTGTTCGCGTGGTATCGAATCGCGTTCGGATTGATTGTGCTGGGGACGTATTATGGCGGGCTGGTCAGCTGGTCGGGTGCTTAGCAGCCGATCTCAATGTGCGAAGCTGTATTGATAACGCAGCAAGGTGGCCGAGTTGGGTTCAATTTCAACTTGTTCGCGATGATGCTCCAAGGCCAAGTAATGCGCCTCGGCAGGCTGCCAATTCACCGCGATGCCATACGATTTCAATGCCCGATTTGAATCCGCAATTCCTGCCTGATTTGCAATCAGACTCGCGTTACTTCCCGCGATTTGATGACTGGCAACCACCCGCTCGCCACGCACAATGACCGACCATTCAGGATGCGGTGTCCAGCCTAAATCCAGCCATCCTCCTGTCAGCGTTCCCGCATAATCGGGTGTGCCAAAAATACTATCCAATTTGCC
>JABFRF010000018.1 GCA_013141315.1 Gallionella sp.
TGGGCTTCAAGACCAACGCTTCGACAGCGGAAGCATCATCCGTTACCGCTTTACACTGCTGCAACGCTTGCGCCAACAACCCGGCGCGAAACATCTGTGGGGTTTGCGCTTGCCACAAACTCTCGCGATTTTCGGTACATTGAATTCGTCCCTCGCCATCCGCGCGCTTCAAGGTATCCGCCACTGGCACTGCCAACAGCCCGCCCACCGCATCGTCGCGCAATTCCGCAATTAACTTGGCGAGATGCGCTTGCGTCAAGCATGGTCGCGCTGCGTCATGCACCAGCACCCAATCGTCCGGCTCGACTTCACTTGCCAGCAAGCCATTGAGTACGGTATCCGAACGCATTGCGCCGCCGCAATACAGCGGCTGCAACTTGTCACCAAACACCGACCAATCGTAGTTATGAAACAGCGTGTCATCGGGCGACAGCACCACGAACACGGTGGTAATTTCTGCACATTCACACAGCGTATTCAGCGCGTGAAAAATCATCGGCTTACCCGCCAGCGGCAGGTATTGTTTGGGTAGCTCGCTGCCCATGCGCGCGCCAAAGCCAGCAGCGGGAACGAGTGCGTGAAATTCAACCATTACCAAATCACCTTAGCAAAATGTTTTTGTATCAATTGATCTTTGCTAACCAGCATCGCATTGGCTACCGTGCAATGCGCCACAATCATGCGATCAAACGGGTCGCGCGTCCAAGTTAAGCCTTCGGCAATTTTCATCACCTGCGCGAAAGATACATCCGCCACGCTCAAGCCGATGTCTTTTGCCAACGCTTCCAACACGGCATGTCCACCGCGATTGATGCGTCCAATCTCATGCAGATAGGTCAACTCCAGCTGCACCATCGGCGAGACTTGCAACAATCCATCTTCAATCGCGCGCAGCGCGGCGGCGGTGAGCAGCTCGGTACGCCCCTCGTACAACCAGCACACGATGTGCGTGTCGAGGTGGATTACGCCAGATTTTGTGGTTCGTGCCATTCCCCGACCTTCTCTGCCACTAACGATTCCGCATCACCATTGATAAGTTTTCTGCGTTTCAATTTCAAATGCTTACTTGGCTTGGCTGGGGTAGCAGAGCTTAATAACAGCACCCTGCCATTGCGCTCGATACTCACAGGCACACCCGTCACCAACACCTCATCGGCGATCTGGAAAATCTGCTGGCGCAATGTGGTTAATGTCAGTTTTTTCATCACCCCTCCTTCTCATGTACACAGTTAATGCTACCTGTACAGGTTAAGCAAGTCAAAGGGATAAATGAGGCTAACCAAAAAATCGCACGGTGTGCGTGATAAAAAATTACCTCTATTCATTCTCCCGTGTTACGGTTCGTCCGTCGTAAATAATTTTCAACTTTCGTAAACCTTTTCACCTTTAGAAAGTCACCATGAAAACCACACCACACCACACCACACCACAGCACAGCACTAAACTAGCGCGGCGATTACGCAACTTAGCTTTAGTCCTGCCCCTATTTCTTTTAGCAGGATGCCCAGGTGGAGGAAGTGGAAGTAGTTCTCCACCACCCTTTAGCGGGACAATCACGGGAACAACCCGTGCCGTTACCAACCAAAATTATACTTACACAGGTACGGAGGCTAACGGCATAGCATCCGCTTTTGACTGGACAGTGGACAACGCGCTAGCAAGCAATAGTAGCAAGGTGCAAACCAATGTTTGGCGCGCAGCCGGTAATCACACTCTTGCACTCGCGCTCACCAGCACCACCGGCGACAAAGCCAACGTCACTCAAACGGTTGCAGTAGTTGATCACCCCGTATCAAGTGGCAACCAACACACTTGCGCTATCGGGGTAGATAACAGCGTCTCTTGCTGGGGTAACAACAACGCTTCCCAGCTGGGCAACGGTCAAGTAACAAACAAAAGCACACCTACTACCGTTCCGAACCTCTTAAATGTTGTGTCATTAGCGGCTTATGGCAATAGCAGTTGCGCCGCCAAAACTGATGGCACGGTTTGGTGCTGGGGTGCGCAAAGTGGTGCAGCTGCACCTCTCACCATTACAACACCTCAGCAAGTGCTTAGCCTCGCTGATGTGGTGGCGTTGGCGGGTGGCAGTGGCTTCGCCAATGACCATATTTGTGCGCTACAAAAAATTGGCACAGTGCAATGCTGGGGATCAAATAATTTTGGTCAATTAGGCGACAGCACAACCACTGATAGCACAACACCCCAACAAGTTGTGAATTTAATAGATGCCGTCAGCATTGCCGCCAGCTCGGATAACACTTGCGCCATCAAAGCTGATGCAACTGTCGTATGCTGGGGTTCAGCCAGCAATGGCATCGTTAGTTCACCCTTGCAAGCAAACTCCAGCCCCATCAAGATCAAAGGCGTTAACGCAGTATCACTCGCCATGTCAAACAACATGGTCTGCGCGGTGATAAGCGATGGCAGTGTTCAATGTTGGGGAACTAACAATGGCGCACAAGCTAGCAAAAACACGCTGAGTGCCACCCCTGTCGTTTTATCAGGCATTAGCAATGTGAATGCACTTACCTTAGGCAACACGCACACTTGCGCCTTGCTGATGGATACCACCGTAACTTGCTGGGGTACATACTTTGGCGCAGCCACCACGCCGCCCGTTGTGCAAACCATACCCGTTGCTGTCAATGACGCAAACAATACGCCACTCACCAATGTGCAAGCCGTCAGTTCTGGCATCGACCACACCTGCGCCTCTAAATTTGATGGCACGGTACATTGCTGGGGCGGGAATGGTTCTGGGCAGTTGGGGGATGCTACGAACGTCAATAATATGATGGCGCAACCTGTAGTGAATGCAACCGCAGCAAAAAATGTAATTGCGGCTGGTGGTAGTCATACCTGCGCACGCAAAACCAATGGTGGCATTGCCTGTTGGGGTAGAAATTTTGAGGGTCAACTTGGCAACGGTGGTACAAACAACACCCTAGAAGCTCTGGGTATTCCAGGTGGCGTGGCAGCAATAACCGCTGGTCATCAACACACTTGCGCACTCAAAACGAGTGGTGATGTTTCTTGCTGGGGCATTCAAAGAGACTACAGCGTTACTGCCAACTTAAATGTCATCATTGGCTCCTATGACCCTACGCCACTCGATATTCCGGGTGGAGTAACTACGGTTTCCGCTGGGTATAACCATACATGCGCAATCAAAATCGATGGCAATGTCGCTTGCTGGGGGTTTAGTGGTGTAGGTTCATTAGGTAACGGTGTTTCTTACGGTTACAGCAAAACACCTGTGCTTGTTAGCATCCTAGGTGGTGTCACTTCAGTTTCCGCTGGCACTGACCATACCTGCACTGTCAAAACTAACGGCGATATCGCCTGTTGGGGCGAGGGGTCGAGCGGACGACTTGGTAACGGCACTGATGCAGACTCAAGCACCCCTGTGACTAGCAGCATTCCAGGAGGAGTGACCGCAGTCGCCTCTGGCTTTTCACACACCTGCGCAATCAAGACTAACGGGGATGTTGCTTGCTGGGGTGGCAATAACTATGGTCAGTTAGGAAACGGCTTGGGCGGTTGGTCATATACACCTGTAACCGTAGGTATCACAGGCGGTGTCACCGCAATTTCCGCTGGACTTTTCCATACCTGCGCAATCAAGACCAGTGGCGATGTCGCTTGTTGGGGATTTGGCGGCAATGGACAACTTGGAAATGGTGCAAATACAAATCCCAATACTCCTGTGACCATCAGCATTCCTGGTGGAGTTACTGCAATCACTGCCGGTGAGAGACACACCTGCGCAGTGAAAATCAATGGTGATGTTGTTTGCTGGGGTGCTGGCGGGAGTGGCCAGCTAGGTAATGGCACGCTTGTAGGTTCAAATGTTCCTATTCCAGTGAGCGTTCTCACGGGGCTGCCAACACCACCAACTTTCTGGAAATAATCCGCACAACATTCGCCCAAGGAAAAAATCATGAGACAAATTTCACCTGTCAGGAAAATTATCACCCTACTATTCAGCGCATCTTTATCGTTTTGTTTTGTGGCGGAAGCTCACGCAAGCGCAACATGCTTTTGTCAGATTTCGTATCAGGATGCCAGCAATACAAAAAACAATCCCATTGGCGGGTTTGTAATGGATCTCACAGGAGAAGTAAATAAAACGTATAGCGGTGCATTTCAACAGGGGGAAGCGAATCAAAAAGATTGCGCAAGTGTTTGCGGCTTAAAGTCAGCTCTACATACCCCTCAATCAGTCGCAGAAGCAGCGTGCGCCGCTGGCGCACCGAACGGCTCTCTGGTGAAAGCTTGGAGTATGGTTGGAACGGGCAATGGCTTATTCAATAAACGAAACTGGCGAAATGGTCAAACGTTCGGCACGTTAACCAGCACACCTGCGGTATTACAATACTCATGCCCAGCAAGTTCAATAGACAATGCAACGAATCAACCAGGAGTAAATGCAGGTGGAGGATGTAAGAAACTTGTAAGTACTTGTGCCGCAAATCCATCACCGCCAAATGGCACACAAATTGGTGCAAACCCTGCCTGGGGGTTTTTTTGGGAAGGTCACGTATGGCAATTACTGCCAGCAATCAGCACCGTGATAAGCTCGAAACAATGCCATTTTTAGCTTTCGCCTTTGAAGCTAACGGGGTTAAATTCAAAATAGTATTTTGACACAAACTACAAAAATCCCGCTTAGGCGGGATTTTTTATGACTAGCTAAATAACGTCGGATTCGGTAGGATGGTTTATACAAAAATTTACTGGAGGTTGCTATGCTGCAAGCCGTTGAAGCCATTATCCGAGAAGGTCGTGTTCAGCCTGTTGAGCCCTTCGAAATGGAAGAAAATTCACGTTTTTTATTGATCCGACTTCAACCTAATATCACGCCTTCTATTGCACCTGCTACCACTCATCGCCATGCGGGAAGTGCGAAAGGGAAATTGCGCGTGATAGAAGATGACGATGCGCATTTGGGTGACTTTTCAAGTTACATCAAATGAAGCTCCTGCTCGATACCCAAGCGTTCCTATGGTTTTTGCTAGATGATGAGCGACTGAGCACTCACGCCAAAACATCTATCGAGCAAGCCGAAACTCTTTACTTGAGTCCTGCAAGTCATTGGGAAATCGCCATCAAAATTGCACTGGGCAAATACAGTCTGCCTGAATCCTTCACTCAATTTA
>JABFRF010000068.1 GCA_013141315.1 Gallionella sp.
GCGTGTATTCCAAAATATCTAAGGGCGTAGCAGGGTTAAATACCAAGCCAGCTTTGCAGCCGCTTTCTTTAATCAAACCGATGGTGCGGTCGATGTGCTCAGATGCCTCAGGGTGAAAGGTGATGTAAGTTGCACCCGCTTTGGCGAAGTCAGGAATGATGCGATCAACCGGCTTAACCATAAGATGCACGTCGATATCAGCGGTTACGCCATGCTTGCGCAACGCTTCGCACACCAAAGGCCCAATGGTCAGGTTAGGTACGTAATGGTTATCCATCACGTCAAAGTGAACGATGTCGGCGCCGGATGCGAGAACGTTATCAACTTCCTCGCCGAGGCGAGCAAAGTTGGCGGAAAGAATGCTGGGGGCGATTTGGTACATGTTAAATTCCTTTTTAAGGGTTAAGTTTTAAAAATTTTCAGCGGTCATTCTAACCGAATAGTTATTTACTGGCTTTCGCTAGCTGTATTCCTGCAAGTCGATAGAAGTTGGGTAGATCACTGAGATCATCCAACACCGCTGCCGCACCGGTGAAATCTTGCGTATGAGTATATTGGTTGATGGTGACAAAGGTTTTGATGTTTGCAGCTAGCGCAGAGCGCAGGCCATTGTTGGAGTCTTCCAGTGCAATGCATTCATTCGCAGCGATGCCCATTTTTTCTAACACCCAAAAGTAAATATCGGGCGCAGGTTTTTTGTGCGGCACGATGTCACCGCAACCATTGGCCGTGAAATAACGCGCCCAATCTTTGCCCAATGCGACTTCTAGTAGAGCAGAAACATTCTCCGGTGTGGTAGTTGTGGCGATGGCGAGGGTAATGCCCGCTGCGTGCGTTTCTTCAATAAGCTGCTTAATGCCAGGACGCAATGGAATCGAGCCTTCGCGGAGCATCGTGGTGTAGTGAACGGTTTTGAGTGCGTGCAAATTTTTCACGAAGCCGTCGAAGTCAGTGGGCTTGGTAAAGCTCGGTAGAAAATCGCTAAGGAAAAATTTGATGCGTTCTTTACCGCCCGTGACTTTAAGGAGTTTGTCGTAAAGTGCGACATCCCAGTTCCAGTCGAGTCCGCTTTCAGCGAAGGCTTTGTTGAAAGACTTACGGTGTCCGTCTTCGGTATCGGCGAGCGTGCCGTCCACGTCAAAAATAATGGCTTTAATTGTCATGATTGATAAGTTGTTGGTTGAAAAAATTAGCGCATGCCGGGTAACTTGCCCGCCATACTTCGCATCATCTTCGCCATGCCGCCGCCCTTACTGAACATCTTCATCATTTTCTGTGTTTGTTCAAATTGGTTGAGCAGTTGGTTGACGTGCATTACTTGCACGCCCGCGCCCAGTGCGATGCGACGTTTGCGTGAAGCTTTGATGAGCTCAGGTTTACTGCGCTCTTCCAGTGTCATGGAGTTGATGATGCCTTCTAGGCGGTTAATGGATTTGTCATCTACTTTTGAGCCTGCGGCGGCTTGACTGAGTTGCGCGGGGAGTTTGTCCATGAGCGCGGACATGCCGCCCATCTTGCGCATTTGCACCATTTGCATTTTGAAATCATTGAGGTCGAAGCCTTGCCCGCTCTTCATCTTCTTGGCGAGTTTTTCGGCCTCACCGTGATCGACTTCGCGTTGCGCATCTTCGATCAAAGACAGCACGTCGCCCATGCCGAGTACGCGAGAAGCCATTCGCTCAGGATGGAAAGCTTCGAGACCAGTTGGCTTTTCGCTCACGCCGACAAACTTGATTGGTTTTCCTGTAATGTGGCGCACCGAAAGTGCTGCGCCACCACGGGCATCGCCGTCCAACTTGGTTAGAATAATGCCGGTCAGCGGCAGCGCTTCACCAAACGCTTTGGCGGTATTGACTGCGTCCTGTCCCGTCATGGCATCGACCACGAACAAGGTTTCAATCGGTTTCAGCGAGGCGTGCAACTGTTGAATTTCAGTCATCATCGCTACATCAATGGCAAGGCGGCCCGCAGTATCGACAATCAATACATCGTGATGATGTTTGCGCGCAAAATCTAACGCGCTGAGTGCAATGTCTTGCGGCTTTTGCGTGATCTCCGAACTAAAGAAATCAATGTCGAGTTGTTTGGCGAGGGTGCGTAATTGCTCGATTGCGGCAGGGCGGTAAATGTCGCAGCTGACCAGTAACACCTTTTTCTTGTGTTGGTCGTGCAGCAATTTGGCCAGTTTTCCGCAGGTGGTGGTTTTACCCGCGCCTTGCAAACCTGCCATTAAAATCACGGCGGGCGGAACGGCGGCGAGATTCAATGCATCGTTATGCTCACCCATCAATTTGGTGAGTTCGCGATGCACTACGCCAATGAGTGCTTGCCCCGGATTTAGATTGCCAATGACCTCATGACCCAGCGCAGCTTGTTTAACTTGTGCGATGAAATCTTTAACCACAGGCAAGGCAACGTCGGCTTCCAGCAAGGCCATGCGCACTTCGCGCAATGCATCTTGAATATTGCTTTCGGTGAGGCGCGCTTGACCGCGCAGATTTTTGATTACGCCGGAAAGGCGTTGGGTGAGGTTGTCCAACATGAGAGTTTTACAAGTTTGGTGTAGAATTATATAAGTCTAAAACATCCTGACAAAAAATGCCTAACGTTCTCCTCTCAGTCCTCGCTTTTATCGCTTATGGTGCGCTCGCCATTTATTTTTGGCGTGAACACGCTCGTGGTGCGGGTGATGCGTTAAATCGTGGCGCAGCGGGACATTTGGTGTTACTGCCGCTAGGTTTGCACGCTTATTTGCTGATGCAGGATATGTTTGCCAATGGTGATTTCAACTTGAGTGTCGCCAACGCATTGTCTTTGATTGTATGGCTGACACTGGTGGTGTATTGGATCGCCCGCTTCTTTTATCCTATCGGCGGATTTCAAACTTTGATATTGCCAGTAACGGCGGTAGTCGTTATTTTTCCGGAATTATTTCCTTCAGATCATGCGCTGAACAACACCAATTTGTTCGCCTTTAAGGCGCACATCTCCGCCGCGATGTTAGCTTACAGCTTGTTTACCATCGCGGTGTTGCATGCGGTGCTCATCGGGCAAGTAGAAAAGCGATTGCATCATGCGCAAATGCCGCGCGTGTTGCAAAGTCTGCCGCCATTGTTGACGATGGAAACCTTATTGTTTCGTTTGGTTGCGGTTGGTTTTGGCTTGCTGACCCTCACACTCGCCTCTGGCATAGTGTTCTCTGAACAAATTTTCGGCAAGGCTTGGCAGTTCAATCATAAAGTGTTGTTCGGTTTTATTTCTTGGGGGGTGTTCGCGGTGTTGTTATATGGACATCACTTCTACGGCTGGCGCGGTAAAGTCGCGGTACGCTGGACTATCAGCGGATTTGTATTCTTGCTGCTAGCCTATTTGGGCAGCAAGTTTGTTTTAGAGGTTTTGTTGCAACGGTAAGTCCCATAAAACCCTATGTTTATCTAAGGGTTGCACGTTACACCCAAAATGTCGTAGAATCCGCGCCCTTTCACTCGGAGTAATGGGCAATAGCTTGTATATTCTGTTGAAAAAATCCATGCGGTTTTCGCTAGGCTAATTACAAAGATAGGTTTTATATGGTCATCATTCGTCTTTCTCGCGGCGGTTCTAAGAATCGTCCGTTTTTTAATGTGGTAGTAGCGGATTCACGCAATCGCCGTGATGGTCGCTTTATCGAGCGCGTTGGTTTTTACAACCCGTTGGCAGCTGAAGGCCAAGAAGGTTTGCGTTTGGAACTGGCTCGCGTTAGCCATTGGCAAAGCAAGGGCGCGCAGTTGAGCGACGCAGTTGCTAAGTTGGTTAAGCGTGGTGGTGCAGCAGCTGTCGCAGCCTAAATAATTGCGGGGACATCTAAAAATTCAGAGTTCGCTCAATTGCAAGGCGCGAGAAAAATTTCGCCGCGCCACATATGTTTCGATATGTCAGCAAGAAATTTTTCTTGCAACGCAGCAGTTGAGATGAAATCTGATTTTTTAGAGTCACCGATGGTTATCATGGGGCGGGTCGCTTCCGCGCATGGCATAAAAGGTTGGGTCAAGATTCAGCCTTACACCGAATATCTCGATAGTCTGTTGGATTATAAGACTTGGTGGATAGGCCCAGAGCAAGGTCCGTGGCAGGAAGTTAAAGTTTTAGAGTGTGAAGCGCACAATAAAACCTTGGCGGCGTTATTGCCAAACTGCCCAGATCGTAATGCGTCCGAAAAGCTCAAGGGCTTGTTGATTGCAGTACCTCGTGAGAGTTTGCCAAAGCAGCCAGAAGACGAATACTACTGGAGTGATTTGATTGGTTTGTCTGTCATCACTGAAATGGGTGTCACGCTGGGATTGGTGACGCAATTGTTGGAAACGGGTGCGAGTCAAGTGCTGATGGTGCAGGGCGACAGCGGCGAGATACTGATTCCGTTTGTGGCGACAGCCATCAAGCAAGTGGATGTGAAGAGCAAGACCATTCGAGTAGATTGGTCGGCAGATTACCTAAGATGATATTTGATGTCATCACGTTGTTCCCGGAGATGTTCGATGCGTTAACGCAATACGGCATCACACGACGGGCGGCGGAGCAAGGCAAGTATGTTTTAAAGACGTGGAATCCGCGTGATTTCACCACGGATAATTACCGCACCATTGATGATAGACCCTATGGTGGCGGTCCCGGAATGGTGATGTTAGGCGAGCCGTTGGCAGGCGCGATCAACGCAGCCAAGCAGCGGCAAGTAGCGAGTGGCGTTAAGAAAAGTCGGGTGGTGTATTTGTCGCCACAAGGCAGGTCGCTGAGCCAAAGCGTCGTAAAAGAATTGGTAGCGCAAGCAGATGAAGGCTTGATTCTGTTGGCGGGACGATATGAAGGTGTCGATGAACGCCTGATTCGTCAAATGGTGGATGAAGAGATTTCCATCGGTGACTATGTGTTGTCCGGTGGCGAATTAGCGGCGATGGTGTTGGTGGATAGTTTGGTGCGGCAACTGCCCGGTGTATTGGGTGATGCCGAATCAGCCGAGCAAGATTCTTTTGTGAGCGGCTTGCTGGATTGTCCCCACTACACTCGCCCCGAAGTGTTTAATGGTGAAGCCGTGCCCCCGGTGTTGTTGTCTGGCAATCATGCAGATATACAGCGTTGGCGGCTTCAGCAGTCGTTGGGCAGGACGTGGTTGCGCA
>JABFRF010000203.1 GCA_013141315.1 Gallionella sp.
CGCGACAGCAATCGTGCCTAAACCCAACCCCCTGCCACCGCCAAGTGGTAAACGAAATCCGCCACCTCCGTTACCCCCGCCAGTTTCATTGCGACGGTCTTCAATGTTGTCGCTCTCCCGTTCGTTATCAGTACGCATAGTTTTAAACTCCTTGCTTAACTTACCGCTTGAATATAGAGCCGAGTACACCGCGAATAATTTCACGACCCACTGCTGAACCGATAGAGCGCACTGCACTTTTTGCAAATGCCTCGCCCATGCCTTGACGATTGCGACTGGTCGCGCCACTCTTCAATACACCGCCCCCATTGCCACCAAACACGCCACTCAGCATGCTTCCCAGCCCATCTAGCATGCCGCCAGAGCTAGTAGGTGCTGGCTGTGAAGCCTCGCCAGAAGGCGCATCTTGAGTGGTGGCTGGCGGCTGCTTCACATCGGTGCGCCCTTTCAAAATTTCGTAAGCAGACTCGCGATCAATTTCTTTTTCGTAATATCCTGCAAGTAGTGAGCCGCTGATAATTTGTTTACGTTCATCAGGAGTGATCGGGCCGATCTGTGCATGGGGTGGCACGACCAATGCGCGCTCTACAATTCCCGGGCGACCCTTTTCATCCAAGAAAGACACCAAGGCTTCGCCCACGCCGAGCTCAGTAATTGTTGCTTCTTCATCCAGCGCAGGGTTGTCGCGCATCGTCTCAGCAGCAGCTTTGACGGCTTTTTGATCGCGTGGCGAAAAGGCACGCAAGGCATGTTGTACGCGGTTGCCGAGCTGGGCTAAAACTTTATCGGGTACATCAGCAGGGTTTTGCGTGATGAAATAAACACCGATGCCTTTGGAGCGAATCAGTCGTACTACTTGTTCGATTTTATCCAGCAGCGCAGTCGGTGCATCACTGAATAATAGATGCGCTTCGTCGAAGAAAAATACCAGCTTGGGTTTGTCCAAATCACCCGCTTCGGGCAGATTTTCAAATAACTCGGACAGCAGCCAAAGTAACATCGTTGAGTAAACTTTTGGTGAGGTCATCAATTTATCGGCAGCGAGGATGTTGACCATGCCATTACCTTTGCTATCGGTTTGCATCAGGTCAGCGATGTTGAGCATCGGCTCGCCGAATAAATTTTCACCGCCTTGCATTTCAATTTCCAGCAAACCGCGCTGAATCGCGCCTATGCTGGCGGTGGAGATATTGCCGTACTCGGTGGTGAAGTCTGCCGCGTTATCGCCGACGCTTTGGATCATCGCGCGCAAATCTTTCAAATCGAGCAATAGCAAGCCATTGTCATCCGCGATTTTGAATACCAGTGACAACACGCCTTGTTGTACATCGTTAAGATTTAACATGCGCCCCAACAACAATGGCCCGATGTCTGAAACGGTGGCGCGCAGCGGATGACCCATCGCACCGAACACATCCCAAAAAGTAACGGGGTAAGCGCGAGGCGTAAAATTTTCTAGCTTGAGTAATTCAACACGCGCATCGACTTTGGCATTACCCCCCCCTGTTTTTGCCAAGCCAGATAAGTCCCCTTTGATGTCGGAAAGAAACACGGGCACGCCCATGCTGCTGAATGATTCTGCCAAAGTTTGTAACGTGACGGTTTTGCCTGTCCCCGTTGCGCCTGTGATAAGTCCGTGGCGATTTGCCATCTGCGGCAGTAGGAAAATTTCTTGTGTGCTATTTTTTGCGACGAGGATGGGATTGCTCATGGAGACTCCGATTGGGTTAATTCTTCATAGAATGATACCATTGCATGAGAATTTTTAGACAAGGATTGTGACATGGCGGGACATAGTAAATGGGCAAACATTCAGCATCGCAAAGGCAAGCAAGATGCCAAGCGCGGAAAAATATTTACGCGCTTGATTAAAGAGATTACCGTTGCCGCTCGATTGGGTGGGGGTGATTTAACGGGCAATCCGCGTTTGCGTTTGGCAGTGGATAAGGCCTACGAAAATAACATGCCCAAGGACAACGTCGAGCGAGCCGTGAAGCGCGGCAGTGGCGAGTTGGAAGGCGTGGAGTATTTGGAAATTCGCTATGAGGGCTATGGCATTAACGGCGCAGCGGTGATGGTGGATTGCATGACCGACAACAAAATGCGCGCGGTCGCCGATGTGCGTCATGCCTTCACCAAAAACGGCGGCAATCTCGGTACGGATGGCTCAGTATCGTTTATGTTCAAACATTGCGGACAAATGATATTCGCGCCGGGCACGGATGAAAATGGCCTGATGGAAGTTGCATTAGATGCGGGCGCAGAAGACATTACAAGCAATGACGACGGCAGCATCGAAGTGATTACCGCACCTTATGATTTTGTGACGGTTAAGCAAACGTTAGAAGCCGCAGGTTACAAGGCAGAATTCGGCGAGGTCATCATGAAGCCAGCTAGCGAAGTGATATTCACCGGAGATGATGCAGTGAAAATGCAAAAGCTGCTCGATGCGCTGGAAGACCTGGATGATGTGCAGGAAGTCTATACCACTGCTGTGATTGAAGAGTAACTCGAATTTACACGCTAATCATTTTGCTGGCCTAGCGATGCGCATCTTAGGCATAGACCCCGGACTGCGCGTTACAGGTTTCGGAGTGTTGGAAAAAGTCGGGCAGCAGTTACACTATGTTGCCAGTGGTTGTATCAAAACCCCTGTCGGTGAGTTACCGGATCGTTTGAAAAGCATTTTGAATTCATTAAGTGAAGTGATCGCACAATACCAACCCGACCAAGTCGCCGTGGAAAAGGTGTTCGTGAATGTGAATCCGCAATCGACGTTGTTGTTAGGTCAAGCGAGGGGTGCTGCTATCTGCGCAGCGGTGCTGGTGAATCTTCCTGTTGCAGAATATACCGCGTTGCAAGTGAAGCAGGCGGTAGTGGGTAATGGCCATGCAAAAAAAGAACAGGTGCAATTGATGGTGCAGCGATTGTTAAATTTGTCCGGTGTACCCAGCCCGGATGCAGCAGATGCCTTGGCTTGTGCGATTTGTCATGCGCATGGCGGCTTGGGTTTGGGTGCGTTGGCAACCAAAGGTTTTAGTGTGCGCGGCGGGAGATTGGTTTAATGATAGGCAGACTGAGTGGCATCTTGTTGGAAAAAAATCCGCCGCAGATATTATTGGATGTGCAAGGAGTGGGTTATGAGTTGGATGTGCCGATGAGTACATTTTATAACTTGCCCGCGCTGCACGAAACAGTGGTGTTGCATACCCAATTTGTAGTGCGTGAGGATGCGCAATTGCTCTATGGTTTCCTCACGCACGAAGAGCGCATCGCATTTCGCCAGCTACTCAAAATCAGTGGAGTCGGACCCAAGCTGGCGTTATCTGTGTTGTCCGGTTTAAGCTTGAATGATTTGGCGGCTGCCGTGGCAAATAAAGAGGCGGGGCGCCTCACCAAGATTCCGGGTGTGGGCAAAAAAACTGCCGAACGACTGCTGTTGGAATTGCAGGGTAAGTTTGTTGCTGTAGGTGCGAATAGTGCCTCAAACTCAGCGAATGTCGCCGCTAACAATGACATTGTGAATGCGTTGCAGGCGTTGGGTTATAACGATAAAGAGGCCGATTGGGCCGCCAAACAGTTACCTAAAGATATCAATGTATCGGACGGCATCCGGCAAGCGTTGAAATCCTTATCCAAAACCTGATTCGATAGAAGCATGAAAATATCCAGGCAAAGTAACAGCAACTTGATCGATCAATAACCATGATTGAAACTTTGACCCTCATCACGTTGTGCATGCTGTATCTGATTTATTTTAGGCCGGGTAAAACGCCGACACTAAAAAACCCATTGGTCATTGAACGGGTTGGGCGTTATCACATGACCCTCGCGTCTCAACTCAATTTGGCACAACCCTTTGTCGAAGCGATCGCCGCGCGGCTTGGCACAGCAAGTGATGCTAAAGCAGCGGACCACCCCACGCAATTATTTGAAGTACGCGATAAATGGGTCACATCACACGGATTTGATCGATACTTGCTTGCGATTACCTGCAAGAGTGGAATGCTTTACTTTTATGCTGCTCCACCTTTTACACAGCAAAAAGAAAAGCAGGTTGACGATGTGTATGAATATTTGCATGAGCAGATGCACAGTTTTCCGCTGCTTCGCAGTGTCGATATTAAACAGGATGATTGCTGGGTAGAGACCGTTGCGAAAGTCGCTATTGAACAGGGCATTAACACTTCCCCGCTGCAATTTTGAAAACACGCTTGTGCGTGGTTAAGTTAGAAATGAGTATCCAATGATCCATAGCGACAACCTGACTACCGAGCCGCGTTTAACCACCCCTGCCGTGGCATCCAAACAGGAGGAAGCGTTAGAGCGCGCGTTGCGCCCGAAACAGCTCGATGAGTATGTCGGACAAGAAAAGATACGCGGGCAGCTGGAGATATTCATTCAGGCGGCAAAGCAGCGCAGCGAGCCGCTCGATCATGTGTTGTTGTTCGGACCGCCGGGTTTGGGTAAGACCACTCTAGCGCAGATCATCGCCCGTGAGATGGGGGTGAATTTGCGCCACACCTCCGGCCCGGTGTTGGAGCGCGCTGGCGATCTTGCCGCGTTGCTGACGAATCTTGAGCCGCATGATGTGTTGTTCATTGATGAGATTCATCGGCTCTCACCCGTAGTCGAAGAAATTTTGTATCCTGCGCTGGAAGATTATCAAATCGACATCATGATCGGCGAAGGGCCGTCGGCGCGTTCGGTGAAGCTCGACTTGCCGCCGTTTACGCTAGTGGGTGCAACGACGCGTGCAGGGATGTTAACTAACCCATTGCGCGATCGCTTCGGCATCGTGGCGCGTTTGGAGTTTTATACACCGGAAGAATTGCAGCGCATCGTGATGCGTTCGTCGGGTTTGTTGGAAATGAATTTGGCGCACGATGGCGCGTTGGAAATTGCCAAGCGTGCGCGCGGTACACCGCGTATTGCCAACCGACTATTACGTCGAGTGCGTGATTTTTCGGATGTTAAAGCGAAAGGGGTGGCAAGCCGCGAAGTGGCTGACGCTGCACTGACCATGTTAGATGT
>JABFRF010000086.1 GCA_013141315.1 Gallionella sp.
CCCTCCACCGCCGCCCCAACTACTCCCACTGCCACCTCCGGTGAAAACATCGCCACCAAAGCCGCCTCGACCAGAACGAACGCTCCCTGCGTTGCGTGCTGTACCGCTGAGTAAAGATAAAACGAAGGCGACCACGCCAACTGCAATCGCACCAAATACCGGCATTAAAATCCACCACGCAACGCCACCTGCTATTCCTCCAACTAATCCAGCTGCTGGCAAACGACCTAACACCGTGCGCAACATTCCGCCAACCACCACAACCAATACAAAGGTGAGAACGATCATCGTCTCAAAATTAGGGGCTGACTTACTGCCCTGCTGCGCAACAGGCGCAGGTAAAGGCTCGCCACCTACCACTTGCATCATGGACTGCAAGCCCGCTGCAATCCCAGCCGCAAAGTTGCCTTGCTTAAATGGTGGCGTAATCACCTCAGCAATAATGCGCTTTGCTGTTGCATCGTTGAGCGCACCTTCTAGTCCGTAACCCACTTCAATGCGCATTTTGCGATCATCTTTGGCAATGATGAGTAACGCACCGTCATCAACCTTTTTACGCCCCAGCTTCCATTGCTCCACCACACGCAAGCTATATTGCTCGATGGTTTCAGGCTGGGTGGTTGGCAGTATTAACACAGCGAGTTGTGCGCCTTTGTTTTTTTCAAACTCAGCTAACTGCGTATCGAGAGATTGAACTTGGCTACTATCTAACGAATTAGTTAAATCTGTCACATGCGCGGTCAGCGGCGGAACAGCGACTTCCGCAAACGCGACTTGAATATAAAATAGCGCGAAGAATAAACCTCGCGCTAAATTAAGTTTCATGATTATTTAGTTAAGTTAGCTGTAGCAGCTGGCTTCGCGCCAAAATCAACTGTAGGTGCATGTGAAATTTCCTTCTCATTTTCCACCGTCAGCGAAGGCTTAACCTTGTAGCCAAAGATCATCGCGGTGATGTTGGCAGGGAATGAACGCACCGCCACGTTGTAGTCTTTTACCGAGGCGATGTAACGATTCCTTGCCACGGTCACACGATTTTCCGTGCCTTCCAATTGCGCCTGCAAATCACGGAAGCTAGCATCCGCTTTGAGTTGCGGATAATTTTCCGCCACCACCATCAAGCGGCTCAACGCAGAAGTAAGCTGACCTTGCGCCGCCTGAAACTTAGCAAACGCCGCATCATCGTTCAGCAACTCTGGTGTCACTTGCATGCTACCCACCTTGGCGCGCGCTTCTGTCACCCCTAACAACACATCCTTCTCATGCTCGGCATAACCCTTCACCACATTGACCAAATTCGGTATCAAATCTGCGCGACGTTGGTATTGATTCAACACCTCCGCCCAACTCGCTTTAATTTCCTCATCGGCAGATTGAAACCTATTGTAGCCACAGCCCGACAAACTTATCGCCAATATAAGTAAAATCAATAGATTGCGCATTATCTTCTCCATAATAAAATTTAACGGGACATTAACCAAGGTTAATCAAAGGCAATTATTGCAAGACAATCATAAATAACCACCGAGTTATCAAACTATTGTTTACTCCAAGTTTTTTTAGCGATGCTAAATTGTGGCTTTCGATTCAATTTGAGATAAGTTCTACCTAAGTATTCCCCCATCACTCCGATGCATAAAGTTTGCACACCGCCAATGAACAAAATTGTTGCTATCAAAGAAGCCCATCCCGCAGGCAGTTCAGGGTGCATCAGTTTTTGTGCGATCACAATCAGAATCATAATCAAACTAACTCCAGCAAGCAAAAACCCAGCATAAGTGGCCAATCTGAGGGGCAATACCGAAAAACTGGTCGCCATTTTCAACCAAAGCGATAGCGAGCGACGTAAGTTGTAATTGCCTTCCCCTGTATAGCGTTGTTGATGCACTATATCAATGCTGGTAATGGAACGGGTTACGTCAAGAATCAGCCCATCCAGATACGCATAGGGGCCATCATACCGAATCACTTCATCAATCACTTCTTTTCGCAAGCCTTTGAACGAGGATAAGTACAATCCTTTGGGCTTGCCCAGTAAGCGACAAGCCATCCAGTCATTAAAGCGACTACCCCATTGTTTCCATAGAGCATGTTGTCGATTCAAGTAATGGGTATAACAAACGTCGTAGCCTTCTGCAAGGGCGCACACCATATCCCCGATAGATTCGGGTGGATGCTGCAAATCATCATCCATCAGAATGACATAATCACCCCCAACTTCGTGCAACCCAGCCATGATAGTGTTGTGCTGCCCAAAATTTCGGCGAAGTGAAATACCCTTGATGAAGCTATATGTTGCTGCGAGCGAAAGTATGGTTTGCCAACTATCATCGGGACTCGCATCATTGACTAAGAGTAATTCAAACCGATGCTCTAACCCGTCTTTAAGCATTGCCTCATGAATCCCCTGAACTAAATGAGGCAAAATCTGTGTACTCTTATACACGGGTATCACGATTGATAATGTGAAGGCTGAATTAGAAAATCTTGCCATAGTATTTATTAATCACTTTTACGAGATAATCCTCATCGAAATTTACTTGAGCTTTGCTTAAATGAAGAAGCATAAGGCTAATTGACTTCTCTAAATAGGCCAGAGCCGATAAGCATGATTCAATAGCAAACACAAACCAGAAAACCTCAACCTTGGCCGTCGATTAGTTAGCACTTTCAACGACCAGCTCTTCAGAGATCAGCCAGCGATCAAATTGCTTCTCCATTTGGAGTACTTTTTTCACTTCGTCATTATAGTCATCAGAACGGTAATGCTGGGTGAATGAGACAGCTGCATGACTATCATCAACTAACCTGATACCTATATTATTTATTCTCACTTCGATCACTTTGGGTTTGCTAATGCGTTCAGCACGTTGCTTTTTCCACAGTTCATGGGTCAACCCTTTGGGTTTGAAATTGTATGAATAAGCAGCCAAATAATCATGGACATTCTTGGCTGACCAAGCTGTAGCCCAATCCATCAGACTGCGCTCAACCTTCATTTTTATTGCGTCAGCAGACTCTGCTTTGATTTTATTCGGAGATGCAATAATAACTTCCGACTCTAGCTTGGCCTGTTTAACAGCTTGTGCTGCAGCCTCGGCTTTGGCCTGTGCCTCCGCCTTGAGTTTGGCTTCTTGCGCAGCCTTAGCCTGTGCGGCAGCTAGTACTTCAGCGGCCTGTTTAGCCTGTGCGATTCGTTTTGCTTCCGTCTCACCCTTGGCTTTGATTTCAGCGTCTAGCTTGGCCTGTTTAACAGCTTGCGCCGCAGCCTCGGCTTTGGCCTGTGCCTCCGCTTTGAGTTTGGCTTCTTGCGCAGCCTTAGCCTGTGCGGCAGCTAGTGCTTCGGCGGCCTGTTTAGCCTGTGCGATTCGCTTCGCTTCCGCTTCAGCCTTAGCTTTGATTTCAGCGTCTAGCTTGGCCTGTTTAACAGCTTGTGCTGCAGCCTCGGCTTTGGCCTGTGCCTCCGCTTTGAGTTTAGCTTCTTGCGCAGCCTTAGCCTGTGCGGCGGCTAGTACTTCGGCGGCCTGTTTAGCCTGTACGATTCGCTTCGCTTCCGCTTCAGCCTTGGATTTCGCTTCGGCTAGAGCGATTTTTCTCGCCTCAGCTGCAGCTCTGGCTTGTTCAGCTTCGATTCTAATTTTTGCCTCTGCATCCCTTTTTACTTGTTCGGCTGCGCGCGCAGCAATAACTGCTCGTTCATTAGCTTCAGCTGCGAGTTTAATTCGTGCTGCTTTGTCTGCTTCAGCGTCTAGCTTGGCTTGTGCAGAAGGATATTGTTGTGCCGCTGATTTGGTGTACCACTCCATCGCAAACGCTTTACTTTGTGCTACGCCTTCCCCCAGTTCGTATTTTTCACCCAGATGAAATTGCGCTTCGGCATTCCCTTGTTCTGCCGCTTGACGATAACGCATTACCGCGCGTTGAGCGTTTTTTGCGACGCCCTGCCCCAAGTCGTTCATCACACCCAAAAGAAGTTGTGCAGTTACCTCGCCATGGTTGGCAAGGGGGATAAGCTTTTTCAGCGCGGCCGGATAGTCACCCTGCTGATAAGCGGCCAATCCAACTTGAAGAGGAGTTGATTTGTGATTCGAGCTTGGTGGGGGTGCAATCGATTTAACTTCATCGGTTTGATCATGTGCTGTTATTTTCTCTGCAGCGCTATCTCTGGCTTGTTCGGTCAAGCTGATTTTTGCATCGGCCTTGGCTTTAGCCTCAGCCTCGCGTTTGGCATTAATTTTTCCCCAATAAGCTAATTCTGCGGCGATAGCCCGCTCTGCGAACCTGCTTTCAGCATCTAACTTAGCTTGAGCTGCCAGATATTTTTGAGCAGCTGATTTGGTGTACCACTCCATCGCAAACGCTTTACTTTGTGCTACGCCTTCCCCCAGTTCGTATTTTTCACCCAGATGAAATTGCGCTTCGGCATTCCCCTGATCTGCTGCTTGGCGATAACGCATCACTGCGCGTTGAGGGTTTTTAGGAACACCCTGCCCCGTGTCATTCATCACACCCAGAAGAAGTTGTGCGGTTGCCTCGCCATGGTTGGCAAGGGGGATAAGCTTTTTCAGCGCGGTGGGATAATCACCTTGTTGGTAGGCTTCAAGCCCGGCTTGAAGTGAAGGAGATTGCTGCTGGGCGCCTGTCACACTCTGCGCCAAAACGGGTAGGGCTATCGTAAAAAGGAATACTGAAACTGAAAACAATCTCATGCTCATAAAGTCATAATTCTAGCGTGGGCAAACATATTAAGTTTTTGAATGAAACACCTTAACCGTTATTGGTCGGCTAGCGCAATATCAATGTGCCTGCGCCCTGATACGGTGTTTATTGTTGCCTTGGTGAAAATTTATCAAGGCAGCGAGCTGACTACGTCCAATCAATTAGGTTCACTCATGATGTAAATATCATCATTGGTGTCCGTACATTTAATTGAATAAATTCATTTGGTTATTATCTTGTTGCGTATCTATTTGTGGCTCCATATTTTTAACCAATTGATCGAGCGGTGTTTTCTCGAAAAGAGTGAGACTTAAA
>JABFRF010000172.1 GCA_013141315.1 Gallionella sp.
GATTTGGCCTAATTGTTGAGGGACGATTTTTTCTGCCATTTAATTTTTTAGATAAATTTCTGCGTGTGTATTGAACCTGGATAATTCACTACAAAGCTCGTCATTCCCGCGAAAGCGGGAATCCAGTTAGAAAGAATTTCGCGCAGCGAACAAAACTTAGCTTTGTCCCGCTGCGCGGGGATTTTTCAATTGGCTGGATTCCCGCTTTCGCGGGAATGACGGAGTTAATGAATAATCTGGATTGAAACGACATCATAAATTACCTTAACAGTTCGTCGATGCGCTGTGAGATTTTTGCGTGATTGAAGTTTGCGCTGTGCGATTGATCGAGCTGTAAGGCGCGTTGATAATGCTGCGCAGCTAACTTGCCTTGTCCCAAATGATCGAGGCTGACCGCTAAGTTAAATGCCAAGTCAGCATTTTTGGTATCCAAAGTGTAAGCGTTGAAATAGGCTTGCTGCGCTTCACCCCAGCGCGATTGTTCGGCATACAAATTACCCAGCGCGAAATGCAATGCCGCTGAATTGCCCTGTTCGTGGAGCAAAGTTTTTAGGCGGCTCTCATAGTTATCATTGTTGCTGAGCGCCGACATGCCGGCATTCGCCACGGCATTTCGTGGGTCTAAGTTCAACACCCGCAAATAATACTGAGCGGCAATTCTATCTTCGCCGCGTTGCTGTGCTATCGCCGCCAAGCCAAGCAAGGCATCACTGTTTTGGCCATCTTTACCCAGCATGTCGAGATACAGTTGACGAGCTTCGTCCAGCTTGCCGTTGCGATACGCGGCATAAGCGCGATTGAGTAAGGGGTCTAGCGACTCAGTAGATTGCGGTTGAATATGAATGGCTTTGGAAGATGCCGATGGCGCAGCGATGTCCGGGGCAGAGTTGTTGCTTAGGTTGCCCTTCGGCGCGCTTTGATTGGCGTGCTTAGAGACAGATTTTTGTGTCTTGTTGACAGGGTGCTTAGCTGCCGTGTCGCTAGGCGCAGTAGTATTTTTTATCACATCGGTAGTTGCGATATTTTGCGGTGTGGCAGGTGAAACCGGTGTTGCCGTCACACCTATGGCTGGCGCTGTTTGTGCGGCAGGCGCAGGTGTGGGTCGGCTGATAGAGCGTGACGGCGGATAGTTACTGTTATCCGAAGTGGCATACCAAACATAAGCCCCCCCAACTGCCAGCAAAGCCATGGTTCCGCCCAAGGCATATAGCAAACTGCGATTGAGCGCAGGCTGTGACAAAGATGAAGGGGGAAGTTTTGCGCGGAACAAATTTTGTCCCATGTTGCGCGCCTGATCTTCATCTGAAGTAGCGGCGGCAGAGCGGGCTGAATTTGGCAGGGGCTCTAGGCTGAGACCTTCACCACCCGATGCGGCAACGGTTCCTTGAGATTTTTTGCGTGCGTCCAGTAATAAGCTCATTGGTTTTGTAGCAGATTATTGGTTGGTTCTTTGAAGAAGTTTTGATCTGGCAGGCTGTCACGGAACTCTCTGTAGTTGCCTTCAACGCTGGCATCTTTAATCACAACAGGACGAAGAAAAATCACTAGCTCGGTTTTTGATGTTGTGTCGTTACGATTTTGGAAAAGATTGCCTAGTATCGGAATGCCCGCTATGAATGGCACTTCGTCAGTTAATTTTTCTATGCGATCTTCCATCATGCCGCCCAGAACCGCAATTTGGTTGTTCTCAATTTTAAGCATGGACTCCATTTCGCGGGTTGAAGTTTGGGGTACAAAATTGGCAACCGTAAGTCCAGGTGTTGGGTCATTAGCATTTTTGATGAGCCGAGTAATGGAAGGGCGAACATTGAGTAACACGCTGTCACTGTCGTTAATTTGCGGTGTAACACTCATAGTGAAGCCTATAGGTACCGTGTTGACAATAGTAGTATATGAAATGAAAGAGTTAGTGCAGTTCGCAGTAGTACAAGGCACGACGGTTGAATTAACGGTGAAATAAACATTGTTTTCCACGACCCTCAGCATTGCTGTTTGGTTATTCATCACACTCAGCTTTGGGCTGGATAAAACTTTTACTTTGCCGAATGACTCCAGCAATGAAATATTTGCGGCTAGATTGCCAAGCGCTGAAGTGGGGTTTAAGTAGCCCAAATTGAACATGCTGCCTTTATTCGCAGCAGGCAACCCAGCCGTACCAAGCTGCTGCACATTAAACCCTTTACTACCAATGCGGAGTTTCGTCCAATCAATGCCCTGCTGATAATTATCGCTTAGGCGAACTTCCACAATCGTTGCCTCAATTAGTACCTGACGCTGTGCGCTGGTCATTATTTTATCAATGAACTCTTGAATTTTTTCATGCTGTTTGCCGGTGGCGCGCACTGTGATTATGCCATTTTCCGGATTGGCGATAACCGAGGCGGCCTCGCGGAAAGTGCTGCGACGTGTGACGGTTGTGCCCTCTTCTTCGGCGGTAATTGGCTCTATGGTATCTTGATTTTCACTCGCATTTTTTCCGTTCGATTTCACTTTTTTTGTTTTGGTAGCTACGCCCGTTTTATTGCTGGATTGCTGCACTAAGGTTTCGCTTGAACCCTCGGGAAATACTTTATCTGTCTCGCGCAAAATGTCTTTGATATTTTGGGTAAGCGTGTCCCAAAAGTGATTTTTGGATTGATTTTTAATAGTCAGTGATGAGTTATTACTGCCCGAATTGCCAGATACACTGGTTGAGCCAACTTGGGTGGTGTTAGACATTCCGCCATCTGAATCTCGAGACATATTCACATAATCAATTTTGTAGCTGTGCAGATAGGGCGAGTCGGGCATCACAATCAGTGTGCCATTGTCCAATTCGTAGCGCATATCCACTTGCTTGGCGATGCGGGTGAGTATCTGCGGCAAGGTCTGGTTGATAGCGTTAATGGTTACCGCGCCTTCTATACCAGGTTGAATATCCAAATTAACTTTTGCGTCGCGAGCCAGCGCGAATAAAATTTCTTGCGCTGAAACATTGGTGACCACCACGCTGTAAGTTTCGAGTTTGGTGACTGGCTTGGGTGGCGGTAATGCGACGCTGTTTTTAATCGGTTGAGGAATGCTGTCAACTGTTGCGGTGGGATTGACGGGTTGTTGTATATGCTGGACGGATGGCTGAATAGGACGCGTGCCGCAGCTTGCCAATACGATGCTCGTAACAAACAGATGTAGGATGTTGCGTGGAATCATCAGAGATTCTCCTTATGCCTTATTGCTTGACAGCCTAGCAGATTTGCAGGGTTTGCTCAATATACAATGGGATATGCAGGTTTATTCATCTGTCACTTAAGCTATGAAAGCGCCGTTTGCTACTTAAAACGCATAAATCGAAATGGCAAACGCGTCTTGATATTTCTTTGGCAATGCTTTTAGACCGGCCCGCGCTGCATCGACTGTTGGATACGCCCCGTAAAGCGCACGCAGTCCATCTTTTTTGCCAAATTTAGCGGGCAGAATATAAATTTCGTCAAGTTTGCCGAGTGCCTCTGCGCGTTGCAAAAAGCCTTCCATTTTGGTTGGGTTGATTTCTTCGTTGTAGAACAGTTGAATGCTCGCCGCCACTTTTTTGTCGGAAAGTAACTGTTTACCTGCTGCGAGACGCTGCTCATACAAGCTGTCTGTTGGTTTGGCGGGGGATTCGCTTTTTGACGGCGTGGTGTGAGGAGAAGCTACGCCGGGAACTAGGGGGAGGGTGGCATAGGTGCCGCTCACCACTGCATTTTCCGGAATAATGATTGGGCTGGATGCTGCAACCACCGGAGCTGAAGCAGGAGTTGATGCCGCTGCGATGGCTGGTGCAGAAGCGGGTAGCATAGGCGGTAATGCCCCCGCTGCGGGCATTACCGATTTGTGCAACGGCGCGGTGGGCTTGGTCATAAACCACATAATGCCGATGTTGACCAAGACCAGTGCCGCAAGTGCGCCATAAAGTACCGGGTTGCGTAGTGAATGCGTGGTGGTAGATTTTAGTTCGCTATCCTGCATCGCCGTTTGGACATGATGTGCTTCGATGTTGTGTGTGCCTTCTACAAAGGCTGCCAATAGTGATTTGTCGGCCAGTACGTTGGCGCGGCGCATGAGTCCATTGGAGGCATCGGCGATGAGCTTAACGGCGGTTTGTGCAAAAACGTTGGGGCCGTGATAGCCCGCTGCGCGCATTCTGAAATCCAGATAGTTGAGCAGAATTTCACGCGACAGCGGCTGCATGTTGAAGTGATGCACGATGCGATCTTTGAGTTGACGCATGTTGGGCTGCTCAAGTTTTACGTTCAACTCAGGTTGACCAAACAAAACAATTTGTAGCAGCTTGGCATTGCCCACTTGCAGGTTGTAAAGCAGGCGCAATTCTTCCAGCGTGTCTAGCGGCATGGCGTGCGCCTCATCAACCAGCACGACAACACGCTTGCCCTCGCGGGCTTTTTCTTCCAGCTTGCCCTGAATGTTTTGCATGATGACACCCACGCGCTCGCCATCAATCTTCAACCCCAACCCATCGGCAATCGCATACAACATTTCTTCGCGCGACAAGCTGGGGTTGGCGAGATAAATCGTTTCGATATGCTTGGGCAGCCGTTCGAGCAACATGCGACACAGCATGGTTTTGCCGCTGCCGACTTCGCCGCTCACTTTGATGATACCTTCCACTTCGCAAATTGAATAAATCAGTGCGTCGAGAATCTCACCGCGATTCGCGCCCGAGAAAAAGAACTCGGTGACGGGGGTGATTCGAAATGGTGGTTCTGTGAGCCCAAAATGTTCTAAATACATATCGAGTACCTAAAAGGATATTGCATAAACTCCCTCTCCCCTCGCGGGAGAGGGTTGGGGAGAGGGGGATTCTGAACGTTCCACCCTCTCCCTAGCCCTCCCCCATCAAGGGGGAGGGAATGAGTTTTGTAGTTCAAGTTTGCAGATAAAACTTGCAAAGCCAATATCGCTCCCTTAAGCGTTAAGGTTTTCATGTGAGCTCATGCGGCTGTGCAGGGTGGTGCGATTGAT
>JABFRF010000160.1 GCA_013141315.1 Gallionella sp.
GTGGTGTTGCTAGAAGCGCGTGCCAATGGTGCTTATCCACTTGAAGTGCAACACGCGCGCGCTGCTTGAATTGAAAGATGCGTTGGTAAAATAATTCGAGCGCAGCTCTACCTAATTTTTACATTTGACCAAAGGAAACAATAGCAATGGGAGTTCGATTCCGTAAGTCAATAAAGTTGGCTCCAGGTATTCGTATGAACTTTAGTGGTGGTGGGGTAAGTTGGACGCTTGGCCCTCGCGGTGCATCAGTTGGCATAGGTAAGCGCGGGGCTTATCTTAATACAGGAATTCCAGGTACGGGATTTTATAACCGAGAGCGGTTGATCTCGCCAAGCGTATCAAATCGGCAAAGCGACTCTCAAACACGAACCTTCACAATAGGTGTCTCTGTCAGTGATAATGGCAATTTGTCATTCAATGACGAGGACGGGAATCCCCTTTCGGAAGCCTTTATTGCAGCAGCAAAAAAACAGCAAGGAGATAAAATAAAAGCACTGATTCAACAGAAGTGCGATGAGATAAATGCTCAAAGTGAATCTCTTGCGAAAATTCACTTTTACACTTCTGCGCCATTGACCCCACAGTTTGAACCGCTGTTTTTTAATGTACCAAATCCAGTTAAGCCTATTCCAAAAGCTCCTGGGTTATTTTGTCGATTTTTCAAGAGTTGCGTGGCAAAAACTGACAAAGAAAACCAAAAGGCATTTGAAGAATACTCAATAAAAAATACGCAATGGGAAAAACTAAAAAAAGATTTTGATGATGCTCAAGTTGCTAGACAACAGTTCTTTGGACGCTTGGTTTCTGGTGACACCAACGCTATTGAACAATACGTCGAAGAGGTACTACAGGATATTGTTTGGCCTCGAGAAACACTCGTCAATTTTGAAGTTCGTGAAGGCGGAATAATTGTGCTTGATGTTGATTTGCCTGAAATCGAAGATATGCCGAATAAAACCGCTAACGTACCGCAACGTGGCTATCGCCTATCAGTCAAGGAAATGGGTGTAACTCAAATCCAAAAGCTCTATATGCTGCATGTTCATGCAGTTGGATTTAGAATTATCGGTGAAGCGTTTTCGGCTTCGCCCTCCGTGCAGTCAGTGATTCTTTCTGCTTACTCGCAACGCCCGAATAAAGCAACAGCTCAAGTAGGCAACGAATATCTTTACTCAGTTCGTGCCGATCGAAAAGAGTGGGAGAAAATCAACTTTGATAATCTTTCTCAAATTGATGTTGTTGATGCGTTCAGTCGATTTGAACTGCGGAGAGATATGTCAAAAACTGGCATATTCAAACCAGTTGAGGTTATCCATGTTTAGTCGAAAAGTTGAATGGCTCTTGATTGTTCTCGTCATTTTGAATGTGACCGCCATTACTTTGGGAACTGTGAGATCGATTTATTCAGAGGTCGGTACTTGGTTGTATTGGTTTGAAGGATTTAGTGTGACTGTATTTACCATCGAGTACGTAATACGGTTATACAGAGCTCCCTCTATAGAAAAATATTCGGACAAAAATGGTCGGATGCGCTATTTATTTTCTGGGTATGCCCTGATTGATTTTTTCGCTATTGCTCCTTACTTCATCGCGTTTTTCATTGGGGTAAACAGCAACACATCGTTTTTACGTGTAATGCGAATTTTGACTCTTTTCCGGCTTGCTAAACTTTTACGTTACCAAAAAGCACTTCGCTTAATTGGTGGGGTCTTGCGCTCAAAATCACCAGAGCTATTGGTTTGTGGAGTGCTGATATGTTTGTTTATCTTCATTTCGGCAGCCCTTTTGTACATGCTGGAAAGTGAAGCACAGCCAGAGATATTTAGCAGCATTCCAGCTTCTCTCTGGTGGGCGGTTATTAGCGTAACGACTATTGGCTACGGAGATATTGTTCCAGTGACTACAATAGGTAAAGTTGTAAGTGGTTTCCTAGCATTTGTTGGTGTCGCTTTGATTGCAATTCCAACAAGCATCATAGCTGGTGGCTTCATTGAGGCAACAAGGAATAGTCCCGATAGCAAACCATCTTGAACCCCGAACCCTTCGACCCCAAACCCATCCTCGCCAGCTTGCCTTTACTGCCCGGCGTATATCGCTATTACGATAGCAAGGGCAATGTGCTGTATGTGGGCAAGGCGAAGCAGTTAAAAAAACGCGTTTCTTCGTACTTTCAAAAGACCAATATCTCGCCGCGTATTCGGCTGATGGTGTCGCACATTGCGCGGATTGAAACGACGGTGACGAGTTCCGAAGCTGAGGCGTTGCTGTTGGAAAATAATCTCATCAAGTCGCTCAAGCCGCGCTACAACATTCTGTTTCGTGATGATAAGTCGTATCCGTATTTAGTTTTAACGGGACATAAATTTCCGCGCCTGACTTATTTTCGCGGCACGCCGAACAAGCAGCATCAATACTTCGGGCCGTATCCCAATTCGCAGGCGGCGAAGGAAAGCAGTCAGTTGTTGCAAAAGATTTTCCGCATTCGCACCTGTGAGGACAGCGTGTTTACCAACCGCACTCGGCCTTGCTTGTTGCACCAAATTCATCGCTGCACTGCGCCGTGCGTGAATTTAATTTCAGCTGAAGATTATCAAGCCGACATTCGCAACACGGTGTCGCTGTTAAAAGGTCGTCATCAAGAGGTTGAGCAGGCTTTGCGTGATGCCATGGAACACGCCGCTGAGACCCAGCATTACGAACAGGCGGCGGTGTTGCGCGACCAGTTGCGCGATTTGCATGTGGTGCAGCAAAAGCAATTTGTTGAATCCACTGGCAGCGCAACCGATGCGGATATTGTGGCGGTGGTGCAACTCGACGGTAACGTGTGTGTGAACCTTGCGATGGTGCGTGGCGGACGACATCTCGGTGATAAAAGCTTTTTCCCTGAACACGCGGTAGAGCTGACGATAAGCGAAGTGTTGGAAGCGTTCATTGCGCAACATTATTTGAATAGCAGTGTGCCGCCCCTTTTGATACTGAACACCGAATGTGGCGACGAAACGCTGGAGCAATTGCTCAGTGAACAAACTGGACAAACCGTCCGGCTAGTTCAAGCCACAACTAACGAACGCAAACAGTGGTTAGAAATGGCCTCGCGCAATGCCTTGCTGGCATTGCAACAACGGGCGATGCAGCAGGGCGGGCAACAGTTGCGCTTGGATACACTACGCGAATTGGTCGGCATCCCCGATTTGCAACGCATTGAATGCTTCGACATCAGCCACACTATGGGCGAAGCGACTCAGGCCTCGTGCGTGGTGTATGAAAACCTCGAAATGCGTTCCGCGCAGTATCGTCGCTATAACATTCACGACATTACCGCTGGCGATGATTACGCAGCAATGCGCCAAGCGCTCACACGTCGCTATGAAAAGTTGGCAGCAGGGGAGGGGAGTCGTCCCGATTTAATTTTGATTGATGGTGGTTTAGGTCAGTTACACATTGCTATGGAAGTGATGAACGAACTAGGGTTGAATGATTTAGCATTGGTCGGCGTAGCAAAAGGAGCCGAACGCAAAGTGGGCATGGAGCAGTTGATCTTCCCCGACGGCGCAGCGATACGCTTATCCAGCGATAATCCAGCACTACATTTGATTCAACAAGTGCGCGATGAAGCGCATCGATTCGCCATCACAGGGCATCGCGCCAAGCGTGGCAAAGCCCGCGTGACTTCTAGTTTATCGGACATTAGCGGAGTAGGGGACAAGCGCAGACGCAATCTCCTTGCACATTTTGGTGGGCTGCGCGAAGTACAACAAGCCAGTGTTGAGCAGCTCAGCCAAGTGGAGGGAATCAGCAAAGCACTTGCAGAAATCATTTATCAGCAACTCCATTAAAACAAAACCTAAAATCTTGTTGCTGAAAAGATTTATCAGCGGCTACACTAGTGATATGCCGCTCAACATCCCCAATATACTCACTTGGTTAAGAATTCTGCTCATCCCAGTGTTTGTTGCGGCATTTTATTTATCCGATGATACGCTTAGTCCTCATCACAAAAATGTAATCAGCACAGCCGTTTTTGCCGTCGCCGCCATCACCGATTGGCTTGATGGATTCCTCGCTCGCAAATTAAATCAAAGCTCTGCTTTCGGCGCGTTTTTAGATCCTGTCGCCGACAAACTCATGGTGGCAGCCGCACTCATCATCTTGGTGAAGCTGGGACGTGCGGATGCAATCTTGGCTTTTATCATCATTGGTCGTGAAATTACCATCTCTGCATTGCGTGAATGGATGGCGAAACTAGGCGAAAGTAAAAGCGTCGCAGTTTCGATGTTAGGGAAAATAAAAACGACGTTTCAGATGATTGCGATTTTGCTGCTGCTCTATCACGAAGAATTGCTGGGAGTGAATTGTCAGCTGATAGGGTTATGGCTATTGGGCATCGCGGCGTTACTCACTTTATGGTCGATGGGCTACTACTTGATGTTGGCCTCACATAAATTAAAAAAACATCTAAACTAAAATTGATTTTACAGCGAGCATCTGTATAATGCGCAGCCTTCGGGGTGTAGCGTAGCCTGGTAGCGCGCCTGCTTTGGGAGCAGGATGTCGGGAGTTCGAATCTCTCCACCCCGACCAGGTTTTTAGAAGCAAATGATGTTCAAGAATTTGTGCCCGTAGCTCAACCGGATAGAGCACCAGCCTTCTAAGCTGGGGGTTGCAGGTTCGATTCCTGTCGGGCACACCAGTGTCTGTCAGCAGTGTTCAGTTCAATGGTGGCTGTAGCTCAGTTGGTAGAGTCCAGGATTGTGATTCCTGTTGTCGTGGGTTCGAGCCCCATCAGTCACCCCAGAAATACAAAGAGTTAGAGAAATCTAACTCTTTTTTATTTGCGGTACTGTAACCAAATCGTAACCATCCACAAGAGAGGTGGAGCTGAATTTTCGGACAGTCTGATAAGTGGTAGCCTTGCTCAACCGAAGTCGTGTAAATCACGATAAATAGAGGAGCAAGCGCATGAGAAGGACGAGAAGGAATCACGCACCGGGTTT
>JABFRF010000076.1 GCA_013141315.1 Gallionella sp.
GGATAAAGGTACGCAGGGTGTGATTTTGCGCATCAACAGCCCGGGTGGCAGCCCTGTGCAAGCCGGGCAAATCAACGATGAAATTGTTCGGTTACGTTTGAAATATCCAGCGATTCCCCTCTATGTGGTCGTTGAAGATATTTGCGCGTCGGGTGGCTATTACGTGGCGGCCGCGGCAGATAAAATATTTGTCGATAAAGCCAGCTTGATTGGATCGATAGGCGTACTCATGGATGGCTTTGGCTTTACCGGTACGATGGAAAAGTTGGGCGTAGAGCGTCGCTTAGTCACGGCAGGATCTAACAAAGGATTTATGGATCCTTTCTCCGCTGTGCGTCCCGATCAGCAAGAGTATGCAAAACAAATGCTCGCAGAAATTCACCAGCAATTTATCGCAGTGGTCAAAGAAGGTCGAGGCAGTCGACTCAAAGAAACACCTGATACCTTTAGCGGCTTGATTTGGAATGGTCAAAAAGGCGTTGAAATGGGCTTGGCGGATGGTTACGGCAGCCTTGAGTCGGTCGCGCGCGATGTCATCAAAGCTGAAGATATTGTCGATTTTACAGTCAAAGAAGGCTTTGCCGACCGTATAGCAAAGCGTTTTGGCGCGGGGGTGGTGAGCGAGTTACCTTGGTTTTCCACACAAACTCATGGAGTGAGTATTAGGTAAGGAGTAGGCATTGTTGCTGAGGTTGTTGCTACATATTTTACGAGACAGTCATATGCCAGTTATTTCATCGGTGTGGTTTACTCCTCCCGCAAAATCTCTAATATCCTTGACCAGCAAGCATATTTCGCTATAATGCGCGCCCCTGTAGAGCCGATGGTCGGCTCTCAGCCTTGCTCCACCGTTTTTCGTAACGGGGGGCTTTAACCAAAAGGAGATGTCATGCGACATTATGAAATCGTGTTTATTGTGCACCCAGATCAAAGCGAGCAAGTCCCCGCTATGATTGAACGTTACCGCACTCTGGTCACTTCTAAAGGTGGTCAAATCCATCGCTTGGAAGATTGGGGTCGTCGTCAATTGGCTTATGCCATCCAAAAAATTCACAAAGCACATTATGTGTTGATGAATATCGAATGCAATCAAGAAACGTTGGATGAAATGGAACATGCGTTCCGCTTCAATGATGCTGTATTGCGTCATCTGACTGTTAAAACTAAAACTGCCGTGACTGAGCCATCTGCAATGATGAAGGAAGAAAAATCCCGCTCAGTGTCAACTGATGGCGCGCCAAGAGAAGTGGTCGCCCAGGTTGAAGAAGCCGCAGCAGTTTAATTTCACCGACGTATTATTGATTAAGGAAATATCATGGCTCGTCCAGCAGACAAAAAGAAAGATGACAAGAATAAACGCGGTTCACGCAGCAGTTTGTTCAAACGTCGTAAATTTTGCCGTTTTACAGTCGATAAAATCGCTGAGGTAGATTACAAGGACATCAACATCCTGAAGGAATTTATTGCAGAAAATGGCAAGTTGATTCCAGCGCGTATCACTGGTACTAAAACACGTTATCAGCGTCAGTTGAGCACCGCCGTTAAACGCGCGCGCTTCTTGGCTTTGATGCCTTACACTGATTTGCACTAGGAGTTTAATCATGCAAATAATTTTGATGGAAAAAGTGACCAATTTGGGTCAATTGGGTGAAGTCGTTAAAGTTAAAAACGGCTTCGCGCGTAATTTTTTAATCCCGCAAGGCAAAGCTAAACGCGCAACAACTGCCAATATGGCTGAGTTTGAAGTGCGTCGCGCTGAAATCGAAGCTTCAGAAAAAGCCAAATTGGCTGAAGCGCAAGCACGCGGTGAGAAGTTCGCTGGTTTGACCGTTCAAATCGTGCAAAAAGCCGGTGTGGATGGCAAGCTGTTTGGCTCGGTGACTAACGCAGACGTTGCAGCAGCAATGACCACACAAGGTTTCGCTGTGGAAAAAGCACAAGTGCGTATGCCTACCGGTCATCTCAAACAAATCGGCGATCATCCAATCAGCATTGCGTTGCACGCTGACGTGGTGGTTGAGGTAACTGTTTCGGTACTCGGCGAGCATTGATTTAATTCTTGCTTTATAGGTACATCAAAAAAGGACTGGCAACAGTCCTTTTTTGTTTCCATCATTTCTGTGTTCAGCAGGTAAAATACGCGTCTTGTTCAATGGTAAGTAATCGGTTTAATTAAAGGCAAAATTTCCCCAGCTCGAATCGTTGGGCGGCACTAAACAATTTGAATTTGATAGGTTCTTAAATAATGGATATTTTTGCAAAAGAAATACTGCGCATAGATAAAGATAATATCGACGAATACAAAATTCACTTTGCCGTGAACAATGGCAAAAATGAACCTCTCGACGTTTTTGTTCGTGACCCTGATGAATGGAAAGGTTGGAATAGTTGGCGCGGTGGTCGTGATGATTTCAGTCGAAAATTTATTTTTAGTTTAATCCGTTATTACCACAAAACAGATAAATGGCTTTTTGGTGGAATTTTTGAAGTTATCGAACGTAACACTGACGGATATAGCGTCAAACTCATTGATCTACACCGAGAGTACATTGGGCGCATTCTTATTCACTATCCTGGCCCAGGCGCAAGGGGCCGTGCTTTTTATTTAGAAAACCATTTCAACGAACTCAAGGTCGCTCAGATTTTTGAAAAGCGATTTGAGGGCGAAGCATTTCCTGGCTACGAAAATGTAGAACACGGTTTTTCGCAACTTGAAGCGATCATTAAGCAGGACAAGTCAGGCTGGAAATCTGCCCTTGAAAATGTAAAAGGCATTTACCTGATAGTGGATAAAAGTAATGGCATGATTTACGTTGGTATGGCTTCTGGTGATTCTGGTATTTGGTCAAGATGGAAAAGCTATATTGAAACGGGTCACGGGGGAAATGTTGATCTCAAAGAACTCATCAACACTAAAGGTATTGGGTATGCTCGTGAACATTTCCAGTTTTCAATTCTAGAGTTTCGCTCAATGAATACAGAAGACAAAGTAATTAGCGAGAGGGAGCAATACTGGAAGAGGGCATTGCAAACTAATAAATTTGGCTACAACAAAAACTAAACACCTAACTCGCAAGCATGAATCTGTGTTGTTCCTTCACTTGAACAGCGAGCAGGTTAAAATACGCACCTTAATTTTATGCAATCAAATTGGTTTTATAAATGCAAAATTTCTCCAACTCAGACGCACAGATTGACGAAATTAAATTACCTCCGCATTCGGTAGAGGCGGAGCAATCGGTATTGGGTGGCTTGCTACTTGAATCGAGTGCGTTGGATAAAATTGCCGACTTGATTAACGACAGTGATTTTTACCGCAAGGAACACCGTTTAATCTATCAACAAATCGTGCGCTTGAGCGAGTTGGCGAAACCGATTGATGTCATCACCGTAGCTGAGGCTTTGGAAATTGCCGGAAAATTAAACGAAGTAGGTGGCTTGTCATACCTGGGTGGATTAGCGCAGAACGTGCCGTCAGCTGCCAACGTGCGACGTTATGGTGAAATCGTGCGTGAGCGTTCCATCATGCGTAAGCTGGTGGAAGTGGGCAGCGATATTTCTAGCAGTGCCTACAACCCAACCGGACGTGATGCACAACAACTGCTCGATGAAGCAGAAAAAAAAGTATTTGAAATTGCCGAAGCAGGTTCACGCGGCAAACAAGGCTTTATGTCTATGCCGCCATTATTAACTCAGGTAGTAGAACGCATTGAGACGCTGTATGGACGAGATAACAGCAGCGATGTAACAGGCACGGCAACGGGTTTTACTGATCTTGATCGCATGACATCTGGCTTGCAGGCTGGTGATTTAATTATTGTTGCGGGTCGCCCGAGTATGGGTAAAACTGCGTTTTCCATCAACATCGCTGAAAATGTCGCGCTGGATAGCAAATTGCCTGTGGCAATTTTCAGTATGGAGATGGGCGGCTCGCAGTTGGTGATGCGTATGTTGGGTTCGGTGGGCAAACTCAACCAACATGATCTGCGCACCGGAAAATTACAAGACGACGATTGGGGGCGGTTAACTCATGCACTGGGTAAGTTGAATGACGCACCCATCTTCATCGACGAAAGTGCCGCACTGTCTGCCTTAGAACTACGAGCGAGGTCGCGTCGCTTGTATCGCCAGCATGGCGGGTTAGGGTTGATTGTTATCGACTACATACAATTGATGAGTTCTAACGCAGGTAAGGCCAGTGAAAATCGCGCTACTGAGATTTCAGAAATATCACGTTCGCTAAAAGCATTAGCGAAGGAATTAAAGGTACCTGTAATCGCGCTATCACAATTGAATCGTAGCTTGGAACAACGCCCCAACAAGCGTCCTGTAATGTCGGATTTACGTGAATCCGGCGCGATCGAACAAGATGCCGATTTAATTTTATTTATTTATCGTGACGAAGTTTACAACAGCGATTCACCCGATAAAGGTAAAGCAGAAATCATCATCGGCAAACAGCGTAACGGCCCGATAGGCAAAGTAGAACTGGCATTCCGAGGTGAATACACAAGATTTGATAATTTGGCATCGGGTGGTTATTGAGCTCGTCATGCTGATTGCTGCCTGGCTTATAGCAACCCGTTCAAACCCATAACCAGTTGGAAAGCTATCACTAACAAATATGCAAACTGAGCTTCCCTCGATATTTAGTCTTCCAAGAGGTGGCCTTTATGCTACCAGTTTTTCTTTGTGCTGAGCATTGAACCAGTCATCCAGAAACTGGATTGGTGATTTGTAGCCCAGCGTCGAGTGTTGCCGTTTACGGTTGTACAGCACTTCGATGTACTCGAATGTCATCGCCTTCATTTCATCCCGCGTCTCATAACGCAAGTCATGCACACGCTCGTTCTTGAAACTGTTGAACCAGCTTTCGGTCGGCGCATTGTCCCAGCAGTTACCTTTGCGACTGTGACAACTCCACATGCGACTTGTCGCATAGCGGATTGCCTCCCTTTGGGGCATCAAGCACA
>JABFRF010000137.1 GCA_013141315.1 Gallionella sp.
AAACTCTGATATTCTTTCATTGTAAATTTCCTTCTCTTAGTCGAGATGGAAGATTTACAGCGACCGACGTATAGGTCAAACCTTGATGAGTCCCCCGGCATAGCCGGGGGTTTACCTTATTAAATTAGATGTCCCATATTTATTCACAGCGTTTCGCCTGTCCGTAATAACTGCTCAATATTTAAGGGTAAGTAAGTTAAGTGAACGACACCCGGTGTAAATTTCTCTACACGATAGGTATTCTCAATCACCTCACCTACCGCCACGGTATAAACACGGTCACCTTTGGAAAGAATAATCGTTCGCGTCTCAGTGTCGCCATACCGCCCCAAATAAGTAAAAGGTAGCGGTGGTGCAGTGGGTACAGGCGGGGGTGGCGGTGCAACCACGACAGGCTTGACCGTCATACGGGGTGCGGGTGGTGGCACATACCAAGAGGTGATATTAAACGCATCACCCACTCTTTTTTTATCTATCTGCTGTGACTCCAAGCCTGCCAAACGTTCTAACTCCACACGCCCTACTTCCGTTGTGCGCGATTTTTTTTCAGTGGCAGAAGGTGATGATGCACGCATCGAAGATTGCTTAGCGGGTCTTGCCACTTTGGCAATATCCGCATCCTTGTCAGAAGGTGCCATAACCACTAACGCCGCTGTCACCGCGACGATGCCCGCCCAATGTAATCGGCTCAATTTCATGAGGACTGCACCAGATAAAGCACCAATTTAATTTTGGCTTGAACGTCCGCATCAACAATGTTTTTGCGCTCGAATTGCACATTCTCCAACGCAACTACAGGAATTTCTGATGGCAATGAGGCAAGGAATTTTCGTATCTGCGGATATTTTCCTTGCACGGGCAGCATGATTTTATAACGCATCAACTGCCCGACCTTATCCTGAGTCACTTTGTACTCACCCTCATTTAAGCTCAGACCATTTTTTTCTGCCACCTTAACTAATTTATCCAACCACACGGGTGAATCTTTTTCAGCCGGGAAAAAATGATAGAACTCAACAAGCTGCTCGGTCGGCGTATCGCCCCCGCGATGTGTCGTTGCACTTGCATTCACGATGTTGGCTCGTGCTGCATCTGCACTATGTTGCACCACATCCAAACGAGTTTGCAGTGGACGTATACTCGCCAAATAAAACGCAAAGCAAATCGTTAGCAAGCCCATCGCCAACATGCCAGGCCATCCTAGCAGCGGCAACCAGTGGCGCATAGTGCGACGCATTTCTGAAGTTAAATTGAGCTTCATGGTTTTTCCCGCCACGTTGCCAGCAGTGAAAAACGCACAGGTTTATCCGGGTCTTGTTGTTGAACTTGATGGGTTTGCAAATACACCGAGCCAAATACTGGCTGGGCTTGCAACTGTGTAATGTAATTGGTCAGCGACTTAAAATTTTTCGTCTCACCGTTGATTTTCACTTGATGTTTTTCAACATCAGGCTCTAATGCCAACAACGTGACTTTGCTTCCACCAGAGGCTTCGACCGCTTGAAACAAAGTCTCCCACGGCACGCTCAGTTGATGCAACACCTCATTGGCATTGCTAACTTCTTGCGCCAATTCAGTCGAAACCGCTGTAGATAAATTACCTTTGTTCGAATTATTTTGACTATGCGAAAACTTCGCTTCTGCGCTTGCCACACGTTCATTTAATTTCGAATAATGTGATCCCAATAACATCAAACTCGCGGTGGCTATCGCCAGCAAAGCTGCACCTAGTAAAGGGAAGGCCGTGTTGGGTTGATAATCAAGACGCAATTCACTCATAGCATCGCCAACGCAAAACGTTCATCATAATCCGCCGCAAAGCTAGCGCGAATCGCAGGTTGTAGTTTGTGTATTTTCCATTTCAAGCTTTTGGGCAATGCCGTTTTCCAATACTCAGGTGCCCATAAAAAAATCTCGTCAGCAAGCGTATCGACTTCACTCAAATACGTTTCTCTATCCAACAATTCTGGCAATTTTTCCAACCAGTCCGCACCCACTTTAATAGCGCGCAAACTACACCATTGGCCTTGTTGCACCAAGCCCAAACACAAGCTACCTTGCTCAAAGACCGCAAACCATGCATCTTGCTTTGGTATATGTGAATGGCAGTTATTGTAGGCCGTCATCAATTGGGGCTGCACCGATTTCAGCTTTACATTAGCCGCAGCAAACACCGCGCGCACATCTCGCAAAAATTGCCCATCCACCGCGCTGGCAAGTTGTGCCGCACCCGCTGAACCTTGATGCAGTCTAATCTCACTCGCCTCGGCACTTGTACCATATAGCTGACTAAAAACATGTTTGGCGTAGGCAAGTTCTTCTGCTTCATTGCTTAACGTTTGGCTAGCCGCAACCATTGCGTAGCGCACAAAGTGATTGGACAGTATGACGCTGGCAACAGCCTGTTTTGTGGACAATTCCGACAAGGCCGCAGCGAGTGTTTTGACAGCATTGCTCCACGAAGAATCTGCATCTGCAGTGTAAGCAATCGATTTTTTTTCCAGCACGCGCGAGTATATTCCTTGCAGAGTGAGCTGCCGTCCAATGCGTACCAGTTTCACCTGATCGCGACTCAGTACCACACGCAATTCATCACGCAACGAAAGTGACACGGTTGATCTCCTCCAATGTTGATTCACCTTGTATCACTAAATCCATCGCACCATCGCGCAAAAAGCGCGTGCCGTTTCGACTTGCTGCTTCGCGGATCAAGCGAACGGGCTGCCTACCAATAATGAGTTCACGAATTTCATCGTTTAGATATAGCACTTCAGCAATCGCTTTACGCCCTTTGAAGCCTGAACCGCGACAATGCCCACAACCGCTTCCTGCACGGAATCTGATCTTCCGCGCATCAGCAAGAGAAATGCCTGACTCGGCAATCAATGCGGGTTCTGGATGGTCATCCGCAACACATTGCGTGCAGTTCACCCGCACCAAACGCTGTGCCACAATGCCATTCAACGCGGAGACAAAACTATACGGGTCAACCCCCATGTGCATGAAGCGTCCAATCACATCAAATACATTATTGGCATGCACTGTGGTAAATACTAAATGACCTGTCAGCGCTGACTGCACCGCAATCTGCGCGGTCTCCGCATCACGAATTTCACCCACCATAATTTTGTCTGGATCGTGGCGCAAAATCGAACGCAAACCGCGCTCAAAGGTGAGTCCCTTTTTTTCATTCACAGGGATTTGCAACACACCTGGCAACTGATATTCCACCGGGTCTTCGATGGTAATAATTTTGTCGCGACCATGATTGATCTCGGTAATCGCGGCATATAGCGTGGTGGTCTTGCCGCTACCCGTCGGGCCGGTTACTAACACCATACCGTAAGGTTCGTTAGAAAGGCGGCGAATAAACGCAATGGACTTAGGGTCAAAACCAAGATGATCAAGGCGCAGTCCTTTCATTTGATCGGACAATGCGCGCTTATCCAAAATACGCAACACTGCACATTCACCGAAAACGCTAGGCATAATAGAAACGCGCAAATCCACTTCATGGCGCTGCATCGAAACCTTGAAACGGCCATCCTGCGGGGTACGTCGCTCGGTGATATCCAGCCCAGAAATCACTTTGATGCGCGAGATAACCTGCTCGGCCATTTCCACACCATCCATTGCACTAACGGCTACCAACACGCCATCGATGCGATATTTAATCGCCAGACCAGATGGGGTAGCCTCCAAATGAATGTCGCTGGCCTCCGCCTTTAATGCGTCATAGACCGTGGAATGCACCAACTTAACGATGAGGCTCACCTCTTCGCTGATGGTTTTGAAAGATAAATCTTCTACGGCTTGTCCATCGGCAGAAGCGCTTTTATCACCAACATCTTGCATGCTGTCCATCGCATGCAGAGATTTTTCATGATGTGCCAAATAGGCTGACACATCGGCACGATGTGCCAAACCCCAAGTAAAAGTTGTCGAGATGCGCTGCTCTAAACTAGTCTGCAAGCCAACATTAAACGGATCGCTCATCATCACAATGAGTTCATCGTTCTCATCTCTTAATGCAATGCAACTGCGCTCAACGGCTTCGGAAAAAGGCAATTTATCAAAAGCGGGCGTTAAGTTATTTAACCCGTCCATTGTAAACACGGGATAGTGAAACAAACTTCCCAACGCATTCACAAAAATTTTTGCCTCCAAGCCCGCTTGATCTTCTAACACTTCGGTAACACTACGTTTGGTTTGCGCAGCAATAGCACGCGCCTCACGTACCTGCTGTGGCGAGAATAGTGGCGTTGTTGGGTTGGATTGAGGCAGATTCATTTAATACTCCCTGCCAATTCAAAGATAGGAAAATACATCAACACCACAATTACACCCACCAGCAGCCCAACAAAAATCATCAGCAGTGGCTCGAATAATTTAACGAAGCGTTCTACCCAACGCACCGTTTCTTCCTCATAAAAAGCGGCAATGCGTTCCATCATTTCTCCCATCTGACCAGTGCGCTCGCCCACCCGCAGTAGTCGCAATGCCAAGGGCGTGACTAAGCCATATTTCTCCATCGATTGGGAAATAGAGCCGCCTTCTTGAATTTTTTGTGCGGCAAGCTTTAACTGCTCGCGCATCGATTCCTGCAACAAACCTGATACCAATTTGAGTGCCACCAGTATGGGCATACCACCTTGCAGTAACATACCTAGCGAACGGTAGAAACGTGCCATCTGGTACAGGTTCAAACGCTTGCCTATGGCGGGAAAGTCCCACATCTTTTTCTTCAGCCATACCTTGCTTGCCGGTTGAATCAGTGCGAAAAAAAGTCCGCCACATACCACTACGATACCGATCAAAATAATCTTTTTGTTTGCATCTAAAAGTTGTCCCCAGCGCATCAGCAAACGTGACATTAGAGGCAAATCCCCTCCCATGTCTTCGTAGATATGGCTGAAGCTAGGCACAACAAACAGCATCAAAAACAACACGACTAACGCACCCACAACGGCTAGCAAAACCGGATAAATTGAGGAGGTGATAACCTTTCTTTTGATCCCTTCCATTTGCGATTGATACACCACATAACGCGATAGCACTTCCGGCAAAGCACCCGTCTTCTCACTAGAACGTACCGTCGCCACATACAGCGCAGGAAAGTCATTGGGCGATTGCTCCAATGCGTAGGACAAGTTGTGTCCCTCATAAAGATGGACAATGATTTGTCGTAAAGTTTTTTTAACCTCAGCCTGCTCTTCTTTCTCCGCCAATGTTTCTAACACCTCAATTAGCGATAGACCAGCCTGCAACAACGCGACTAACTCTTGACTGAACAGCACCAACGGAAATTTATTTTTTTGTGCGAAATTAAAGGGCGACCATTGCTGCTTGGCTTTAGTGGCAATCACCGAATACCCCTGAGCCTGAGCCTGAGCAGCGGCTTCATTGGCATTCAACGCGTCCAATATCAACGACGTGAGTCCTTCGTTACCGCGCAATACTTTTACCTCAAACTGCATAAGCGCTCCGTATCAAACCTTGCGATTGAGTGGCATGCACCATCATTTATACGATTACCAATTGGTAATATCGGCAGCCTCGCCTTCTCCACCAGGCTGTCCATCCTTACCATTTGAAAGCAGGTCATACTCGCCATGTTCGCCTGGAAACTTATAGATATAAGCATTTCCCCACGGGTCTAGCGGGACATTTTTAGTTAAGTACGGACCATCCCATTTAGTCAGATTAGTTGGACGCGTCATCAATCCTGCCAAACCTTCTTCGCTACTGGGGTAACGCCCCACATCCAAACGAAATTGATCAAGCGCTTTGCCCAAAGCATCAATTTGTGCATGCGTCGCTTTCACTTCTGACTTACCAATTTGAGAAAAATACTTAGGGCCAACATAGCCCGCAAGCAGGCCGATGATGACCATTACCACTAACAACTCCAACAGAGTGAAGCCTGCGTGTTTGAAATTTGAGTAGGATGGCGCTTTTGCAAAAATATATTTTTTCATAGTGACTGTAAATTCACACTTGCAGGTTACTTACTAAATGTTTAGCAAAAAACCGGTAGGCTATTTAGTTTGAAGTTTATCAAGCTCATTGATGATATCTGATGCATTGGCCAACCCATCAAGTCTCACCCACTGGTTCTCCGAACCTTGCGCCTTCAAAAATGTCACCGGGGTGTGATTCATCTTATCGCCGTTAAAAACGCCGAATGCTTTTTCGACTTGAATGCTATTTTCCAAGCTTCCTGTCAGCATTTTCCATTGATATCCGACCTTATATCTACTGGCATATTCCTTTAGCTTGGCAGGCGTGTCATGTTCCGGGTCAATTGAAATAGAAACCAAAAGTACATTGCGGTGATCGGGGCCTAACTGCTCTTGAACCTGCTGGAAGGTCGCACTCATCACCGGGCAAATCGCAGTGCAGGTTGTGAAAATAAAATTTAATATGACCGGAGAATCGCCGCTCACTAAGTTTTGCAAAGCGACTTCGGCACCGCTCAAATCTGTCAATTTGACGTCCGGAACGGAGTTCATCACTGCAGTGCTTGAGTAGACACCCGGTTTTTCTGTGTGATGGTCATGACCAGACTGCTCATGACCATGCTGGTGCCCAATGTGGTTCATTTCAGGCTGATGCTCCCCGGCCAAAATATGACTCGAAGCAAGCATCGAACCCATCACCAAGCATAATGCCACGATACGCATGCCTAAGCGGGTTTTAAGTGGTACAACACCCTCATTGGAAATACCATATTTTTTTCTATCCTTCATTCCCCACTCCCACGAGCCAATTGGGTATTTTAATTTTACGTTAACCATATCAGATTCAGTACCGCTGCGTCTATCCTTAAAGTGATTTCTTCAAAATATCATTTAAGCAAGGCTATACGCCTGACATACTTGCTCATCTATCCGCTCAAATAATAATCAAGGAATGATCCATGCTGATTCGGCAATAATCCTATCCTTAACACCTTCATCAAACCGCACAATGTAGCCACCTTTAGAAGCAAAGCGCTGCCCCGGGCCTAAGCTTAAATGCGGGTAGATCGTCGTACCATGACTCCTATTGGCTAAGCCCGGCTGACTGGAAATTTTTATTCGCGCCCCTTCATCAACTGTCATCGCCCCGTGCTTTCTCTCCAGCTCCCCAGCTTGACCCAACGCCACACGATCCCTGGTTTCTTGTTCAGCTTTACCACCTTCTCGCTTGTTCATCATATTCTCAGCACGCTCAATCAAATAATCCCGATACAAATTGTTCAACATTTCTGAAACCGTATCAGTGAGAAAATTTAATGCGAAGAATGCCTCAGACTGCATGGCTTCATCAACCAGAGGTAGCTTACGAATATTCAGCCACGCACGAAAATTTGCCAGATTCGCTACCCGCATCTCGGGTAACTCATAGGGATAAACCAGCCGTACACTAGGCTTCCAGGCTGAGGAAAATGGCGCATACTCGGCTTGCCCAAGCTCGGCAGAAAAATAATATTTGGCGCCTGATACCGGCTTGGCTTTATCCAATGCAACGATATCGTCCGGTCGCAACCACAACATGGCCGCATCACTGCCTTGTATCGTGTTCATTACTGAGCGTAACGAATCTTCCGCCGCACCATCCGTTTTCAACATTCGGTTTTCAATCGTAACTGTTGATCCAGCGAGCGCCTGAGTCAGCGCTTGGGAAGCAGCACGCCCCTCCGCGTTATCCCGAAAAACCTGTACCAAATGCTGAGGGGATATTTTCTGACTCAATAGATGACGCGCCAATACTTCAGCCTCCAGTATCACGCCGCGCGAAAAGTACAAAGAGTATGGGGACTCGGTCATCACTGGCAAAGCGACACTGGGGAACCAGCAAGGGACTTGTTCTTGCTCACAGAAATCGTGCACGGGTTGCCAAGTGGAATTGGATATCCCGGAAACCAACGCAAACACTGGTTGGCTGCGATAGCGTGTGACTAACTGCTCACCCCAGCTCTCCGGCGCGCCTTGCAATTCCCACACATCTAACTGCCAGTTGCGCTCCGTTCCCAAAACCATTTCCGCTGCCGATACCATGTGCTGGCGTTTACCGCCTGATCGTTTGGCCGTCATGGTGCTGCCATTTTTTTGATTAACAGCAATACGCACCATCTCAATCAATGCATTGCGTCGCACGGGATCAACATCAGGCGTAATGACCATAGCAAATCGAATGCTATCGTCAGTCACACCGGGCGACCAATGCATAGATAATTGCTTCAGATAAGCCGTTAAAGCTTTCAACTCAGGCTGAGTTAGGTTGTAACGCGGCATCAGCACACTCATCTCTCGCCCGCTGTTATTCGCACCGTGCAAAATCGCATTTGCCAGCGATGTGTCCGTATACGGCTCGTGAGCTTGATTGAAACGTTTACTTACGCGCGGATCCATGGTGGCCAGATGCTGATCACCACCCGGCGAAAACAAAAAGTTACCCGTAATAGGCGGCACCAGAACATCGCCCTCCACTGAACCCATTCCACTACGACGATGACAACTGGCACACGCGGCTGACGCACCAGAAACCACCGAACTACCAAAACGTACACCTGTCAATGGCGCACCTGAGGGAAGCTTGCCATCCAGGTAGATTCGGCGTCCTTGCGCCAGTTCATCAACGGAAGCAAGCTCCTCAGCTTGTGAAATAACCGGCAAAGAAATAACCACACAGATACACAACAAAAAAATGATCGCTATACGCATAAATATTGTTTTCCCGGAAGAAAAATATTGCTTCAATCCGCAAGCACATACATTTCTATGACGCTCACTTTTACTTGACAGTAGCTCAACGTCTACGTCCATGCACACGACCATCATTTAATGAAAAAGCCCGATCTGAGGGTGCGGGTAAAACTTTAAATTCAGAAAATGATTGAATAGATTGAGCATCGCCTCCCGTACCGCTCGCCCATCCCCAAGGTGAAATATCATTCCTGTTAGAAACGATAGATATCCAGTATTGAACACCCGCAACCAGTCCAAAAGGCGAATTGAATTCAGCGTGATAATCGGACAAGTTATTACCAACTGACTTTTCACCTGCGCTACCTGTCACGACCACTTCAGCCAAGGGTTCAGCGATATTTGGCTGAGCCGCCGGATTAGCATTGGATGGATAAATCTTGATGGTAAAACCAACCATGCTTTTACTAGAAGCAGTGCCACGCCATGCCACACTAGTAATGCTGGCAGATTTTTTAAAAGTAAAATTATCATACGCGGTCACATCCTGATCGCTACCTTCAACATTGACTACCGCATTCGAATGAACCAAACTTGAACTTGATGGAAGCGTAGGAACGTGCCGGTACACTACCATGCTGTATGCAGGCATCGCAACAATCAATCCAATTGTTGCAGCTAAGTAAACGATCAACCTCCGAACATTCTGCTTCGCCGTCTTCATATTCATCAGCTCCATCTTTGGATTTAAAAATCACAGCAACTTAGTGACCTGCTTATTACCGTTATTTGATGCCGACTATCTCCATATCGTAAATCAGCACCGCATTCGGCCCAACACCTCGATCACCCAACTCACCATAGGCGAGTTGAGGCGGAATAACAATTTGCCACTTAGAACCGGCTGACATCAACTTGACGACCTCTTTTAAACCAGGCAAAAATCCTGACACACTTAGATCGACTGTTTTTTTGGATTCGGATTGATCAAACGTCGCGCCATCGACAAGTGTGCCACGATAGCGACATGCAACGATGCTACTTTCGGATGGATTTTTTCCCGACCCCGCCCTTAAAATCTTATATTGAACGCCACTTGGCAAGCTAATCACTCCTTGCTTTGCTTTATTTTGCGCAAGAAAACTTTCTCCAAATTGCTTATTGTCGTCCGAGATTTGCGCTTTAGCCAAAGCAGTTCTTTGCCTTGCACTCATTTTGCCACCCTTGAGGATTCTGTCTCTATTAGCATCTGACTGAAGCAACGATTCTGGAACTGTCTGAGGAAATTCACTTGCTTTGATTTGAAGAGATGGAACTCCATCGACGGGAGCACTTTCCTGCTGACCAAGCGCCGCAGCATCAATTAAAATCGACTCCTCAGCACTGGCTTGAGTCGCATATAGTCCCAAACTTAACAGCAACATCCATGTCAACTTCATCCTTAACCTCGTTTCAATTAGCTCTGTTTAGCAACTTTCTAATTCAATTTATTTGATCGCAAGTAACTCCACCTCAAATACCAGCGTTTCATTTGGGCCGATGTCACTCCCCACTCCGCGTTCCCCGTATGCCAACTGAGAGGGGATCACAATTTGCCACTTGGATCCAAGTGGCATGAGCTTCAATGCATCCTTCCACCCGGCAATAAGTGATGAAACTTTTAATTCTGCGGGATGCCCTGATTCAGTCGAGTCGAATTCTGTCCCGTCCAGAAGCGTGCCGCGATAATTAACTTGCACTACGTCGGAATCGATTGGAGTTTTTCCGCTCCCGGCTTTCAACACTTTGTACTGCACCCCGCTAGGCAATATTTCCACTCCGGGTTTTAACTTATTTTCGCTCAAAAATACTTCGCCCTTTTTCTTGTTTTCTTCCAATGCCAACCGCTTACTTAATAAAGCATTTTGGCGAACTTCCCCTTGGAATTTATTCATCACTTTCTGCAACTCTTTTTCCGACAACAATAGCTTCTGACCTGAAAGGCCATTTTTCAAGCCCTGAATTAAAACGTCTAAATCAACATCCGTCGTTTGCTTCTTTAAATTTTTTGCAACACTTGCACCGATACCGTAACTCAATCTTTCTTTGTCGGTCTTTAATTCCGTTAAATCTTCTGACAGTGCTTGATTCATCGCAACCAGCATGCCACTCAACAATAGCCACCTGAACTTCATCTTGATGATCTCCATTTTTTCTTAATACTTACCCCAATATACCGATTATTTTTCTAACCTACTTAAAAAAGCTGGCAAGCTATCACCTCAAAACACATGGTAGGCATCCGATTAGTTTTTGTCATGCCAGACTGTAACTTATACCACTAGGAAATCCCTATCAATTTTAAATTGATTAGTTAGTATGTTTGTACTGGGAAATCTGTGATGGAAAATAAAAAGACTAAGATAGACAGAAATTATGGTGCAGGCACATTGGGTTGCAAACCTTGTTTCACGACTTGTAACAAGCCATCCGTTGCACTTTCCAGCATATCAAGTACCAAATCAAATCGTTCAATATCACCTCGGTAAGGATCTGGTACCTCCTTGCCCTTATACAAATTACTGTATGACATCATCAGCTTTGGCTTTTGCCATAAATCCGACCCGCCCAGATGGTGTAGCACAGTAAGATTATTGATATCCATTGCCAAGATGTAATCGAATCTTTCCAGATCGTGGCGACTAACTTGACGAGCACGCAATGCGGAAAGATCGTATCCACGTTTTTTTGCCGCAAGTTGTGCACTCGAGTCGGGTGCTGCACCTACGTGATAATCATGGGTACCAGCGGAATCAATCACTAGAAACGGGGCAATGCCCGCTTTGATTGCTTTGCTCCTGAACATTTCCTCGGCAGTTGGTGAGCGACAGATATTGCCCATGCAGACGAACAGAACGCCAGATTTGATTTGCTTCAAGGATTGCACTCCTATCCCGGACTTATGTTGACGAATGTTGGACTCCTGTGCGCTTGTCCAGATTGAGCGCGATCCATGCCAGAGCTAATATCACCATAAATGTCGCGGCATTGGCAGGTATCTGCAGATTGAAGTCCACCGTACTATGTATCATCAGCGCAATCATACCCATCATTGACGCAAAGGCCATACCACGCATGAGCGGATCTCTGCGACGTTTCAAAGCGACTAGTGCCACGACAAAGCTCATCGCCACAGCCAATCCAAGCAAGCCCAGCCCAACTAAGCCCGTATCGGCAGCTATCTCCAGATAATCCTCGTGAGTATGATCAAAAAATGCTCCTATCGTAGCGGGTCGATAACGCGGATAAGCGGCATAGAAGCTTCCCCCGCCCGATCCCAGCAGTGGGTAGTCTTGCCACAATTTAATTGTATTCAGACTGACTTCTACGCGGTCCGCATCGTGTAAAACTGAACTCTGCTCGATACGCGCCACAACCTTCTCCACGCCAAACCAGGCGCCAACAATAAACAAATCAATTAACATCAAGCTGCACAGCAAAATCACTGTTCCGCGCGTCTCACGGCGTGAAAACATCTCGCCAAACGATCCGGACTGCACCCGTAACATCAATAAAAAAATCAAGCCCGCTACCAGCATGCTAGAAAAGAATGCCGTGTTACCCATACGCGAGCGAGTCAAAACCAGGGCGATCACCATCATCGCCAGCATCAAGCGCAACACTAATTTTTGGCTCAACAATAAGTTAATCAGCATGCGCAAATATTGTCGCCAAGTTCGTTTTTTAGTAGCACTTGATGCGGAAGCCATCATCAATCCAATGCCGATCGCCAGGATCATTTCCAAGTATCCCGCCAAATGATTGCGATTCACAAATGTCCCTGTGGCAAATCCCAAGTAGGCTTCCTTCTTGATGAAGAAACCATACTCCACCCCAGATAAGGTCATGATGCTGCCGTAAAAAGCCTGGAACAGCCCACTTAGCACCAACGTATAGGCAAGCATCACCAATCTCCGTTTGCTATTGACCAGCAGCAAAATGAGTATGAATAACAGCGCGTAAGCGGCACTTTTCATCCAGTATAAAAAACCTGCGTACGAATGTACCGAGAGCGAAGTCCAGCCTTGCACACCGGCCAACTGATATACCCGAGCACTTTCCGGTGATAGAAGCAAACGCATTGAAAGCGGCAAAGGGAACAAGGCAAAGGCTAAATAAACTAACCATATAGCTAGCAGCCACAACATCGGCTTAGCACCGATTACCCCGGTGCCTAACGCCACCGTTTTGCGTTGCCAACCTACCAGCCAAAGCAGTAACAACAACCCCACCCAAATTTCAAGAATGGCCTCAGCCCAAGGGCGATTGCTCGCGACGGGCAGCGGCAACCACACCAGCAGTGCCAGCAGACCATAGAACAACCGCTTCTCAAAATCAGACTGAGATTCCATCATTGACATTCAGCCTTTTGCTTATCATTCGCCACACCAGTAGCACACTCGTATCGATGTGTCTGAACGACATCCTGCATCAGATTGCTCTGGCGCTGCATGCCGCGTAAGAAAACTTGCTGAATCATGGCTTGCTCAACAGCGGGTAATTTGGGCCACGCACTCAAGCCGACATCCGCAAGCGCGGTCAATAGTTCAGGCTCCCATGGACCAAGCTCGACTGCGCGATGCAACGCATGGCGGAACTCACCATCGAATTCATTGCGCTCGCGTTTGATCAACAACAATATGGTCCAACTGTATGGCGAGACTGGACGCAAGGAAATGGCGATACGTATTGCTGAGATCGCCCGTTGAAGTTGCGCCAGTTTTTCGCTGACTGAAATATTAGGCGACTGGGCACGCAACAAACTCAGACGAGCAATATCCTCGTGAACATCGGGATTATCGTTGGCCAAAAATCTAGCCATTTCCAAATCTCGCTCAATTGCTTCGATTTGGGCCATCGCTGGAAATTGCTCAAGTAGATTCCAAGTCTGCAGCGTGCGATGTGAGCTTTTCCCGTAATAATCCGCAAGCCCCAAACGAATAGCAGAAATCAGGATAAAAAACAAGAATAAAACAGCTAACCAGAACAGGATTTTTTGTACTGACGAAGACATGCTTAAGGTTAGATCAGACCTTAATTCCTAGGAATGTCCGAGTCGCACTCTTCTGCTCTTGTCCATATACGTATTCATATTGTCCGTACTGATCGGCCTTATTGTAATCAACCTGATTCAGCACCACCCCCAGCAAAGGTGCCTGAATGTTTTGCAGGCGCTCAATGGCAGCTGTGGCCAGTTGATGAGGGGTAGATTCGGCTTTGACCACAAACAACACGGCGTTCGCATAGCGCGAGATCACCAAAGAATCACTGACCGGTTTAAGTGGTGGGCAATCAATGATCACAACATCGAATAACTCTTTAAGTTTGGAAATAGTCTCGCCAAAACGTTGCGAAGATAACAATTCAAGGGGTGCATTGAAACGCTTACCAGCTGGCATCACAAACACATTTGCACTTTCAGTGTTATGAATACAGCTTTTCAGATTGACCCCATCCGCCAGATAGTCGATCAGGCCTCGCACGCCCTCCATTCCAACCATCGCAGCTGCCATGCTGGGTCGACGCAGATCGCCTTCGATCAACAGCACCTTCTTCATTTGGCCCAACGCGAAAGCCAAATTGACCGATACGGTACTTTTTCCCTCGCCAGGCAAAGACGAGGTGATCATCACAACGCGATGCGGCTCATCGATCGCCGACAACAATACTGCCGTGCGTAACGTCCGCACCGCCTCAGAATACAAAGAATTGGGAGATTCGCGATATAAACGGGATGCCCAACCGGGCTTGCTTCCCCCCGCTGGTAATATCGGCAAGGTTCCCAATGCTTCTACGCCTAAACGACGCTCAACATCCTCCACGCTATGCAATGTATTGTCCAAATAGTCCGAGACGAGCACCAACGCCATACCCATCAACAAACTCAATATCAATGCGATTCCTATGGTTTGCATTTTCTTGGGTTTAAGCGGAACAGTTTCAATCACCGCCGGATCAATGATCCGGCCTGCAGTGGACTGCAGGTTCGACGCCACATCGGTTTCTTTGGAACGATTAACAAATAAGTCATATAACTGCTTATTGCTTTCCACCTCACGCATCAAGACGCTGAGCTTGAATTCCTTGCGTGTCAGGTTTTGTATATCGCCCTTGACTTGGCCCAGTGCTCGCGAATTGGCTGCCACGTTGGCTTTGGCTAACTCGTACTCCTTGGTGATCCCTTTAACGACGGCTTTCACTTCTCGATTCACCGCCTCATGTGCCGAATTTAATTCCGATTGGGCGGCAATCACTTTGGGATGCATAGCGGTATAACGGCTCTGTAGCTCATTTAATTTCAAGGCTGCATTCGATTCCACCTCTCTGGTTTGGCGCACCGCCGCGTTCTTCAACACCGCAGGAAGAGATTCCATTGATTCAAATGAATCTTCATGGATATCCTTGACCTGATTATAAACACCTTCAGCTTCCGCCAAACGCTGCCGGGCCGCAATCAAGTTGGTCGAAATTTCTTCCAGCTGTTTACCCGAACCACTCAACACCACCCCCTTGTTGTCGATGATATTTTCCTGTTCACGGTATTGCTGCAAAGCGGCCTCAGATTCCCCTAAGGCCTTGCGCAAGCCATCCATGCGCTCTGTCAGCCACATGTTGGCACGCTGCGTCATCTGCGAGCGTGCTTCAAGATCATTTTCGATATAAGCTTCAGCCACGGCATTGGCAACCTGCGCCGCCAACTCATTATCCGTAGAATCAAAACTGATCTTAACGATCTGACTCTTCAGTATCGGCTCCACGGTTAAACCAGCGGAAAGTTTTCCTAATGTACTTTCGAACCGCTGCGCTTCAAGCTCTGCCGGCGTGCCTTGCGGCTCCTGCGCATCCTGAAACGCCAAATCGAACCAACCTGTTTGCTTGGGCATATTGAATGCCGGGTTGGTACTCAATCCGAGTTTTTTGACCACCAGCTCTGTTATGGGACGTGATTTTAAAATCTGCACTTGTGAATTGAAAACTTCCTGTCCCGCACTACCCTGAATATCGTAGAGATCCGCCAAAGACAAGGTCTTGCTTTTGGAGTTCTCGATGAGCAGTAAAGCGGTTGATCGATACACCGGTGTTATTTGGAAAACCACCAGGGCCACCAGTAGCGTAACAACGAAAGCCAGTCCTAAAATTTGCTTGCCATGCTTGCGTAACAAAAACCAGTAATCGAGCAGATTCAACTCTTCTCTGTTGCTGCCTTGATCCATCAGCATGTCTTCTTGGCTCATCAAAAGAAACTTTCTTCAACGGTAATAATATCTCCCGGCATCACTACCGTACCCAAGTCTGCCTTGATAGGAGTATGTTTTTCATCGCCATCCTTGATGATCGAAACGTGTGTTTTAGAAGCGCGGTCTTTAAATCCGCCCGCTATCGCCACCGCTTTAAGTACAGTCAACCCGGGTTGATAAGGGAAACTGCCGGGCTTATAGACTTGCCCATTGACGAAAAAATCACGGTAAACCTCGATCGACACGGTGACTTTGGGATTGACCAAATACTGTTTCAAACCCTGAACCACTTGCGACTCGAGCTCGGAAACGGTTAAACCCAATACCTTGATCTCGCCTAGCATAGGCAGCGAAATCGTCCCCGCATCACTCAATCGCGCTTTCTCAATACTTAATTCTTTTTCATCATAAACATTGATACTAATGGTATCCCCACTACCCAATTGGTAATTGGACATCCCCGCGTCGTCTGCTATTGCGACCGATGCAAAGAGAAGCAGCTCAACAATCAACAGTAAACGAAATAACATTGAACCAATCACAATTAAGCATATAGGCAACAGAAATTATATGGGCACATACGGACAACCATACCCCACACCTTTTCAAACTCAGACGGGAATTCAATTGAAAAAATGTGGTGTGAGTTAGCTCGCTCATACCACACCAATTCAACTGTTGAAAAACTTAAATTAACACCGCCGCACACAACGGCCTATAAAACCGAACGCAAACCAAACATCAAGATATTGCGCTTGTAATCGCTCTGTGGAGCATTAGAAGTCTTGGCACTATTCGTGTACTCAGCTTCACCCACCAGCCAGCTACGAAACTTGTATTCTGCTTTAAGTCCAAAGTTATTGGTGTTATCAACACGACTCACTCCAACAAAATCCTCATTCAAATGATAAGCACTCGCAAGCAAAGTCACTCGATCGTTTAAATCATAGGCCACATTAGCCCCGGTGGTGCTGACCAAAATTGTTCTGGAACCATGCAATGCTGTTTCATTGGGACGCTTGGACGTGAAAAAATCCACTTCCACAAAACCAACCGGATTCCAACTCACATCACCTTCCCAACTGATACTGTTATTCGTCGCATAAGTGGCCGAATCAAAATTCTTTTGCATCTGACCAAGCTTCACTTCCCCACTCGATTGTGCAGTGACTTCCCATTTCAAACCCGCCATGATGCGCTGCTCACTACCGCTCAATGAAGGTTGCAGGGTATTGCTCAGTGAAGAAAGAAAAGTACCCGACTTATAAGAAATATTTGTATGCTTGGCATTGACTAGCAACCATGTCTTGGGCTGCACACGAAAATAAAACGTACCGCCCAGGTTGGTCAGTGATTTATCGTAATCTTTGGTCGTATCCCGATTGTTTTGGTATTGCTGCTCGTTATAACCAACTTCCAATAATGCTTTGCCACGAGCCTCATCAGCACCATATGCCAACGAACTGCTTACCCGCGTTGATGTCCATTTGCTCGGGACAGGTGTCGCACTGAACGCAGCAGACGAAGTGATCGCTCCACGATCATCATGCCCAATCAGATATTCCGGCGTTATTTTTAGCGTCGAGCGAGTCGACAATCCGATCTCCGCATAACCGAGGAATGACTGATCCGTATAATTATCAGCCGAGCTGTTGCTGTATCGTCCTATGCTGGCAATATAATCCAAAGAGTAGGCATAAATATCCTTATTGGTATGCACTGACACCGAAGGACTTATCACCGTAATTGTGGATGCAGTTTTTTTCTGGATTAGGCTGGTGCTTGAATCTGACACTCTAAAAATATTGCTATCGTGCTTTAACACCACACCCAATCCCGGGTAAGCGGAGAGTCCTCCGAAATGAAAAACCGGCACCGCTGAGTCAGGTTCTGCGGCAGATGCCGCACTCACCATCAATATACCAAGCAACGCGAATAACGCCCTGTCAAACCGAAATAATTTCTTCACTTTGCCTCCGCAAATTAGAAAAGCTGCCCACATCAAATATCGGCGATGTTATTTTTCAAGCTCAAGTGAAACCGCCAAAATCAAAAGCAGTGCCAAACACCAAAAGCAAGCATGCAGACATAAAAAAGCCAGACAACATCCGGCGAGAATTATAGCACCTGAGTCATTATGAAGGACTGGCAGAACCACGACCAGATGACGCTGGCGACAGGGTAGGTCGTGGGGTAAATCTTGATCTAGGCGCTAATCTAGGCTGGGTTTGAGATACTGAAGCTCCACCTGGCGGGGCGACGGCAACCACATCAGCGGGATTCACACCCGGCACTGTCAACACTGCGGCCACAATCGATTTGCTTTGCAGAGGCGCGGCGACAATAGCTGCATTCATAATGGCAACAACTTGACTGGGCGCCGCGGCAACTGCGGCAGCGGTTATTGACGCAGCGGCCAAAGGATCGACTCCTATCATAATCTTCACCACCGAAATAGCATCTTGACCCGCCATGATCAACGCCTCCGTCACTGATGCGGGATTCATTCCGGCCTCAATGGCTTGTTTGGCAGCAACTGCCAGCCCTGTGCCTGCATTAAGCTGCGCGGTTGTTTCAGTGGCCAATTGTTGTTTGTTCATACCCGCATCAAACTGCGCTTGGGCAGCACCGGATAAAGCGATCAAGCCTAGTGCCAAAACCAATTTTTTCAAATGCCTGTGCTTAAACATAGACGACTCCCAACTGAATATTACAATTAACCGCTCATAAGGCAATTTCGTGACTAATGCTATCACAGTAGAGCAAACTCTCACCGCATACTCGCCAATAACTTAATATGCATTTTTACCAAAAAACCCCTTAAATATCGTCATCAAAATGATTTTGATATCTAACCACATTGACCAGTTACGCACATAAGCCAAATCACAATTCACCCTATTCTGCATCTTATCCAAAGTATCCGTCTCGCCACGCCAGCCGTTGACCTGCGCCCAACCCGTAATGCCGGGTTTAACCTTGTGACGCAGCATGTATCCTTGAATCAAAAGCCGATATTCCTCGTTGTGTGCCACCGCATGAGGACGAGGGCCGACTATCGACATTTGGCCTTGCAACACATTGATGAACTGGGGCAACTCATCAAGAGAAGTGCGGCGCAACCAAGTACCCAGAGGCGTTACCCGGGCATCATTTTGTTTGGCTTGAACGATACTATCGCCATCTTCACATACCGTCATGCTACGAAACTTCCACACCTCGACAACCTCGCCTTTCAAGCCGTAGCGACGTTGCTTGAACAATACCGGACCCGATGAAGTCAACTTGATACCCAACGCAATCAACGCCATCAACGGTGAAATCAACAACAGAATCAATCCGCCCAATAGCACATCCTGCACTCTTTTCAACACGCCTTCTATACCAAAGAACGGGCTCTCAAAAACACTCACAATAGGTATGCCCTCAACAGCTGACCATTTGGCTTTAAAGTGATCAAACACAAAAAGATTGGGAACCAGAAAAACCGATGCGGTGGTATCTGACAGCTTGTCCATCAATTGCAAAATGCGTTGCTCTTCATGAATAGGCAAGGTTATGTAGACGACATCTATCTTTCCGCTACGGGCTTGTGCGATCAAACTGTTAAAATCACCCATCATCGACATATCGCCCAACTCAAGACGATCCGGTGATCGATCATCAAATACCCCCACCACATTCAATCCCATCCATGGCATGCTCTTAAAGTGCGCATCCATTTTTTTCGCCGCACCACTGCAGCCCGCAAAAGCAACGGTACGAGTGTTCCATCCCTCCGATCTAAGCAAGCGCAACACGCTCCGGTAACCAATTCGCAACAATACCATTGCAAAGGGCACAATCAGAACCCAGCTACCAATCAAAATCCGCGAATATTGAGCAGAGGTCTTGGTCGCATAGGCCAACAAAATCAAGCTGATTACTACCGCAAACCAAACCAGCACCACATGAACAATCTCATCAATCTGATTTTTGGTACGCCAAGACCTATACAGACCTTTGGCTTCGGCAAATAACAAGAAGAATAAAACAGCCAGAGAAACCGCAAACAAATAATCCTGCGTCAATGCGACATCACGCACCCCGCCGGCCAATAGCATAGCCAAAAAAATAAACAACGCATCCAACAAACGCTGCGCCATTGTCAAGCTGGAACTATGCTGCCTGATTAAACCCATTGATGATTCATTGTTCATATCACCCTCGATTAAAAATCTCTAACACTCTACAAATAATTTTACTGGTAACTGCAAATCAAAACTTTGCACTAACGTAAAGTAAACACTGCGCTTTGAATAAGGTTACGCGCATTTACCAGCAGCTTCATATTAGTTTTAAAGTCGTGCGTTGTCATGGCACTAGGCAACTTTTATGGATAGGGCAACCATATTGTAAATTTGCCTTGAATATAGAAGGTTTGTACTACTTAACGTTGTGACGATGAAATCGGGTTTTTAGATGCTCTCTCAACAATTGTAAGGCAGCACCCAGCACAAATAGCGTATTGGTTATCATATAGCGTTTCCACAATCGTCCTGGTTCAGAAGCTAAACGGTGCAACCACTCCAGGCCGTAATCTTGCGCCCACTTTGGCGCACGCTTGGTCGTACCGGCGTGATAATCAAATGCCGCACCCACCCCCACCATCACCGCATTGATTCGCCCGCGATGTGCCGCCATCCACAACTCCTGCTTCGGGCAACCCAAGCTCACCCACACAACGCCTGCACCCGATGCATTGATCTGCCCTACGATGACTTCATCTTCCTCGGTGGTGAGCGTGCGAAAGGGAGGCGAGATGGCACCGGCGATTTTCAAAGCAGGGAAAGCAGCCAGCAGCTTTAACTGCAATTGACTCAGAGTTGCTTCTGAGTTGCCGTAGAGAAATATCGGCTCACTTCTGGATTCGACCTGTTCGCAATAACGCCACATTAAATCCGGCCCGTTGATGCGCCGCTGCCCAACATGCCCCAATTGACGCATCAACCACGCTACCGGCGCACCATCCGGCGTCGCCATGTCCGCCTCACGTACCACGCGACCAAACGCCGCATCTTGCGAAGCTGTCACCACCGCATGCACATTACAGACACACACATAACGGCTTTCGTGATTGGCTGCCCAATTGCTGATTCGAGATAACGCGCCACCCCAAGTGATGGCATCGATTGAGGCACTGAGAACTTGAGTGATAGTGCGAATATAAGTCAATGCCTCTCCCACTGCCAAGCATGTTCGATGATTGTTTCCAATGCAGCATACTTAGGCGACCAACCCCAATCCTTGCGTATCTGAGTCGCGTCAGCCACCAAACGAGGCGGGTCACCGGCACGTCGCGGGCCATATTTCACCGGCACCGACATACCGGTCACTTTCTTGACGACCTCGATCACCTCTTTCACCGAATAGCCCTGCCCATTCCCCAAGTTATAAGCGCGGCTTTCACCTGCGGAAATCAAATGCTGCAAGGCCAGCAAATGCGCCTCACACAAATCAACGATATGAATGTAATCACGGATGCACGTGCCATCGGGCGTATCGTAATCGGTACCGAACACAGTCAACTCAGGCAATTTGCCTGAAGCCGCGCGCAACGCCAATGGAATCAAATGCGTCTCGGGATCATGTCTTTCCCCCAAGGCGGCATCTGGTGCCGCCCCTGCCGCATTGAAATAGCGCAACGTCACCGAACGCAAACCATACGCCGCATCGTAGTCCCGCAAAATTTGCTCCGTCACCCACTTGGTCATGCCATAAGGATTGATCGGCGCCTGCGGATGCGCCTCATCAATAGGCACATATTGAGGATTCCCAAAGATCGCCGCAGTGGATGAAAACACCATCTTATTCACGCCATGCTCACGCATCGCATCCAGCAGATTCAATGTCCCAGTCAGATTATTCTGGTAATACTTAGCCGGATCGCGCACCGATTCCCCCACCGCAATCGACCCCGCAAAATGCACCACCGCATCGAACTGATTGGCGCCAAACAGCTCCTTCAATGCGGCCTTATCGTGCAAACTCCCCTGCACGAATACACCACCCAAAACAGCCTCGCGGAAGCCTGCCGAGAGATCATCGAACGTCACCACTGCATGCCCGAGCGTATCCAACATACGCACCATGTGCGAGCCGATGTAACCAGCCCCGCCAGCTACTAAAATTTTCACTAAAGACCCCTTACCTGCTCGCGTTATTTACGAAATTCGTTTTGCTGCATATGTGTAGTTAATGCAAACTAATCACCGCCCCAAACACTTCACTATCCCATCCACAAACTGCTTAACCATATTATCCAGCGTATAAACATCTGCATCAGCCAACGCAGCTGTACGTATTTTCTTCAATCTTTCACAATCCCCAACTAATGCCAAAATACTTTGGGCATATTCAGCAACGCTATCCTCGGTCATCATTCCATTCACCCCATGGCGAAGGTACACTATTTCCGGGCTATGCCTTGCGCCAGAGGTTGTAACCATCACCAAGCCGGCACAAAACGCATCGACAATATGCAAACCAACTAAACCCGGATTCAACATAAAATCCGCCATACGAAAATACAGTGCCTTTTTTACGCCTTTCGTCACTCCCATCAAATGCAACCAGGGTCGCGTAACCGCTGCTTCTCGCATGAATGGCATAGAAGGTCCGTCCCCCAAAACGATACAATGAAATTCTGACGAACCTTGATGAATGCGATCTATTGCCTCCACCAGAAAATCTAATTTTTTATCAAGATACAGCGATCCACAAAATATCCCCACAGGAGCACCTGACTTAATCCCCAAAATTTCCTTTTCATTCGCCAACTCGACATCGGAAATCGCTGCCAACTCTTGTTTAAATGTCTGGGTATCAATAGCGTTATTTAGACAGGTAATCTGGCTAAGGGGATGACCCGCTTTCACCACTACGTCTACCGTCCTTTGGGTATATGCAAACCACCAATCCACCTTAGTCAGCATCAGCTTTTTCCAGTGCTCCCGAAATCCCGTCGGCACAATGCTTTGAAAATTTGCCCCATGTCCCCAATAGGCCAATTTTCGTTTAGACCACAATTTGCTCAACAAAATAGGGTAATTAGAAAGCTGCCGATTCTCTTGCATCAACACAACTAAATCAGCATCACGTAAATTCGAGGGGAAGGGTAACCAAATCAAATCTTGATTTGAAATTGACAAACTCCAGCTTTCAACAGAATGGCTCCACGCTAAAGCTCCAATGTCATTTCTAATCTTCTCGCGATTAGTTGGTGTTCCGTGAACAAGATGCAGCTCGATAGATTTTTCAAGACAACGAGCGCGAAGCAACTCGAACAACCCCATACGATAATGAAGAAGGCGATGTTGAAAAATTACCACCTTATTCATCACTCTTCTCCAGCACGACAAAGGCATGATCCACTAAAGCGGGTGCAGCAAATCTTAAGGGATCACCTTTCCCAATTGCCAGCATTAGCTTTTGAAACTGCGGCGCTTTAGCAAGCTTAACAACCAATTCCATTGCCAATCGCTTATAAAACCGCAAATTTCTCCTCCCCTTATGTTGGCAGTGACGGTATTCAAGTATTGAAAATCCATATTGACTACATAAATAATCAAATGATTTCCTGTTCCAAAATATTTGATGTTCAAACAGATTGGCGTAATACCATTCGCCCAAATTGGCACTGTAGCAATTCCAGTCTCCGGTCTCGTGCCAACCACCACGATACCGTCCGTACCCTGCTCGATATGAAAATCAATCAATCCACGGAACGCTGCCAAATCAAGGCTGCCGTCCTCATGCATCGGCGTAACAATCGCCACCACGCTACCTG
>JABFRF010000144.1 GCA_013141315.1 Gallionella sp.
TCCCATGCAGATTGATGTTTGCACAATACGATGCACGGCTCGGTGGGCAAATTTTCGATACCTTTCACTTCATGGCGAATGCCGCACACCACGCGCAGAATCGGCAGCATCATTTTTGCCCACTGCGAAATAATTTTGTAGCGCGTCAGACGACTGAATGGAAAGGACAACAATGCTAATGTAGCAAAAATCGGCGTGATGATTATTTGCAACAACAAGAAGGCTAACGAACGAAAAACTAGCATGGCTTCCTTAGTACTTTAACAACGCTGCAACTACAGCGGACAAATCGGCGAACACCTGCGTACCTTCAGGCAGCCCACCCGCTGCTTGCGTCTTCGTCCCCTTGCCCGTCAATACCAGATAAGGTTGCGCACCCAAAACTGCACCTGCCTGCAAATCGCGCAACGAATCTCCGACAGCCGGAACACCTGCCAAGCTGACGTTATAGCGCGAAATAATTTCTTCCAACATCCCCGTCTTGGGTTTACGGCAATTGCATTTATTCTCACTAGTGTGCGGGCAATAAAATACTGCTTCGATGCGCGCACCCACCAGCGCGCAAGCCTTGTGCATCTTGTCGTGTATGGAATTCAACATCGGCATATCAAACAAACCGCGCCCGATGCCAGACTGATTGGTCGCCACCACCACGCGATAATTCGCTTGATTCAACTGCGCGATTGCTTCAAGGCTGCCCGGTATCGGTCGCCATTCTTCCGGCTTTTTGATGAACTGATCGGAATCAAAATTGATGACACCATCGCGGTCGAGAATGATGAGTTTCATTACGCCGCCAACTTGGAAAGGTCAGCAACGCGATTCATCGCCTGATGCAACTGCGCGAGCAGTGCAAGACGATTTGCACGTAATACCAAATCTTCAACGTTCACCATCACGCTATCGAAGAACGCATCGACTGGAACGCGCAACGCTGCCAGATTTTGTAACGATGCAGTGTAGTCACCTTTCGCAAAAGCAGCTTCGGCCTTAGGTGCAATTTGGCTCAAGGCTTGATGTAACTCTTGTTCGGCTGGCTCTTGCAACAGTGCGACATTCACCTCAATCCGTTCGCCCTGAGCTTGTCGAAGGGTAGAGTCACCTTCAACTTTTTTGAGAATGTTGCCAACACGTTTGTTAGCAGCGGAAAGGGCAGCCGCTTCTGGCAATGCTGCAAACGAGCGTACGGCAGCAAGTCGTTTTGGTACTTCACTCAAAAATTGTGGCCGCAATGACAGCACAGCATCTGCTTCTTGTACTGGGTATCCCTCTTCTCGCAAACTACCGAAGAGTCGGTCAAACATAAATTCAGAAATATTCTTTGCTGCGTCCTTATCAATAAATGATCCTGTACTTAATGTTGCATGAGTCCCTTTTGGCGCAACACTTGGCTTTACACCAGTGGTATATACGCTTTCTCCAAACACATTCTCAACATTAAATAATAAAGCTTCTAACGAAAGTGGAAGTTCTTTATCTCTTAACATCCGAATTACACCCAACGCATGACGACGCAAAGCGAACGGGTCTTTATCCCCAGTCGGTATCTGCCCAATACCAAACATGCCCACCAGCGTTTCTAATTTATCCGCGAGTGCCACACAAATACCGACTTTATTACGTGGCAACTCGTCGCCTGCGAAGCGTGGCTTATAGTGGTCTTCAATCGCAATCGCAACCTCATCACTCAAGCCATCGTGCTTGGCGTAGTAGCGACCCATGATGCCTTGCAGCTCAGGAAACTCACCCACCATATCGGTGAGCAAATCAGCCTTAGCTAACATCGCTGCTTGATCGGCTAGTGCTGCCAACGCATCACCACCCAATTGCTGCCCAATGGCTTTGGCGATGGCGCGAACACGAACCACGCGCTCACCTTGTGTGCCGAGCTGGTTGTGGTAAACCACCTTGCTTAAACCTTCTACACGCGATGCCAAAGTTTTTTTGCGATCTTGGTCAAAGAAGAATTTCGCATCCGCTAGTCGCGGACGCACCACGCGCTCATTGCCACCAATCACCAAGCTGGCATCGGCGGGACGTATGTTGGAAACAATCAGAAATTTATTGGTGAGCTTGCCGTTGCTATCCAACAGCGGGAAATATTTCTGGTTCGCCTTCATGGTCAGAATCAGGCATTCCTGCGGCACTTCCAGATATTCTGTTTCAAACTGACCGAGCAAAACATTGGGGCGTTCAACCAGCGCAGTCACTTCATCAAGAAGCGCGTCGTCGCCAATCGGTTTGAGATTTTCTTTGGCGGCAGCAGTGGCAAGTTGCTTGGCAATTTCGGCGCGGCGCGCGATAAAGCTGGCGATGACCGCACCTTGATTTTCCAATTGTTGTGCGTAGCTGTCAGCATCCTGCAACACTACGGGAGAAACGCTCGCCTCGAAGCGATGCCCTTGCGTTTCACGTCCGGCAGTCAATCCCAGCACGCTAATCGGCACAATGTCCGCACCATGCAACGCCACCAAGCCATGTGCTGGGCGCACAAAATTCACGCTGCTCCAACCATCGGCAAGTTGATAACTCATTACTTTTGGAATGGGCAATTTTGCGATGGCTTCATCCAGTGCTTTTTGCAGACCTTCAACCAGCAGCGCACCTTTCACCAAGCTATCGTAGAACAAGGCCTCTGCTTTACCATCCATCGCGCGCTTGAGTTGTGGAACGACTAAAGCATCCGCACCAAAGCTCGCCAGCTTCTTGAGCAGCGCAGGCGTGGCATTGCCACTGGTATCCAAACCTACCGCTACGGGCATGAGTTTTTGCGAAACAGATTTATCCACCGCTTGTGCAGATACGTTGGTGACATGAACAGCCAAACGGCGCGGTGAAGCATAAGGAGTTACTACCATATCACCTGCCGCAAGACCTTGTGATTTAAGACTGGCCGCCAACACCTCAGCAAAGCTATCGCCTAATTTTTTGAGAGACTTGGGGGGTAGTTCTTCAACGAATAATTCCACTAATAAATTCTTGCTACTCATACTTAAAGCCCCGTCATTCCCGCGAAAGCGGGAATCCAGTTAATTGAATAATTCCCCGCGCAGCGGGACAACATTGTGGTTTTGTCTGCTTCGCAGAATCTTGCTTTTTGCTGGATTCCCGTTTGCACGGGAATGACGATATAGGTATTTTGCATACTCATGCTGCCACTCCTTCGACTGTGCTCAGGACGGGCTTTTTTTCCATTTTCGCCAACACTTCATCCGCCCACGCTTTGGGTGCCATCGGGAAGCCCAACCTTGCGCGGCTATCCAAATAGGATGCGGCGACACTGCGCGCGAGATTGCGAATCCGCCCAATATAAGCAGCGCGCTCCGTCACTGAAATCGCGCCACGCGCATCCAGCAAATTAAAACTATGCGCGGCTTTTAACACTTGCTCGTAAGCGGGCAGTGCGAGTTGTTGCTCCATCAAATGTTTGGCTTGTTTTTCATAACTGCCGAATGCACTGAGTAAGAACTCCACATCACTGTGTTCGAAGTTGTAGGTAGATTGCTCGACTTCGTTCTGGTGATACACGTCACCGTAAGACACACCCGGTGTCCACTCCAAATCGTACACACTTTCTTTTTCTTGCAGGTACATCGCCAACCGCTCCAAGCCGTAGGTGATTTCACCGGTGATGGGCTTGCACTCGATGCCGCCGACTTGTTGGAAATAGGTGAACTGCGTCACTTCCATGCCGTTCAACCACACCTCCCAACCCAAGCCCCACGCGCCAAGTGTCGGATTCTCCCAATCGTCTTCAACAAAACGAATGTCATTTTTTTGCAGGTCAAAACCCAGTGCTTCGAGCGAACCGAGATACAACTCCAGAATGTTGACAGGCGCAGGTTTAAGTACCACTTGGAATTGATAGTAGTGCTGTAAACGATTGGGATTCTCGCCATAGCGACCATCCTTGGGGCGGCGCGAAGGCTGTACATACGCGGCCTTCCACGGTTCAGGCCCTAATGCACGCAAAAAAGTAGCCGTGTGCGACGTGCCCGCGCCGACTTCCATATCGTAAGGTTGCAACAACGCGCAGCCCTGTTTATCCCAATAACTTTGTAGGTTCAGAATGATTTGCTGAAAACTCAACCCTTGGTTGAGTTTCGGTGGAGACTCATGCCCGCTTGCGGGCGTTATGTTGGAACCAAAGGTAAGCATGAATAATTTCTAAGCAATGACAAAGCGCGCATTTTACGGGATTTAAGCGGAGGTGGCAGGTTGAATTTCTCATCACCATTGATGGTGAAGCATTTGTAGGGCGGATGAGCGTAGCGTTATCCGCCACAAATAATTACAGATAATCTCATTCGGCGGATAACCCCTTCGGCTCATCCGCCCTACAAGCTAACTCTTTTGGATCAAAATTAATTTCGCCGCTCGGCTCAATTTCTTAATTTGCATCTCACGCTTGGAGGCAGAGGAACGATCCTCACAAGCCTCGCTAAACACCAATTCCACTGGGATGCGTGACCGAGTGTATTTTGCACCTTCGCCTGCGTTGTGTGCGGCGATGCGCTTATCGAGGTCGTTGGTGATGCCGCAGTAGAGCGTGTCGTCGGCGCAGCGTAAGAGGTAGCAGACCCAGTTCATTTTTCACTATCCAATAAAAAAACTGCGTCATTGATTGAACAACTAGCCATTCGACTAAGCCCGCAAGCGAGCAAGTCGCTGGTTATCCCGCGCAGGCGGGAATCCAGTTGATTGGATAATTTCCCGCATAGCGGGACAACATTTTGATTTTGTCTGCTTCGGAGGATATTAGTTTTGGCTGGATTCCCGCCTGCGCGGGAATGACGGGTTGTTTGATTTTGTGCGTTCAATTTACCCTCTCCCCAACCCTCTCCCGCTTGCGGGAGAGGGAGCTGAAGGCGGGAGAGGGGATGATTTACGTTGTAGCCACGCGTAAGCCAGCATGGCGATCAGCAACAACAGCACCGCCGCATTGCCCCAACGCACATACGGGGTGATGCCTGTATAGCCTTGCGCCATGCCGAGCAGCACGCCTTCTTGATGTTGCGCGATTTTCTGCAACACTTTGCCATCCGCGCCAATAATAGAAGTCACGCCGGTATTGGTGGCACGCAACATCATGCGGCCTGTTTCCAGTGCGCGGAGTTGCGAGATTTGATTGTGTTGCTCGGCGGCGTAGGAGTGTCCGTACCACGCGTCGTTGGTGACGTTCACTAGCAGTGTGGCTTGCGGCAAAGCACGGATAATTTCTTCGCCAAACACGTCTTCGTAACAGATGTTCACTGCGATTTGCTGCCCCGCGACATTAAGCGGGGCTTGCTGCGCGCTTCCACGTGTGAGGTCGCCCATCGGGATGTTGAGCACTTCATTGATAAGCCAGCCTAATACGGGACGTAGTGGAATGAATTCACCAAAGGGCACGAGGTGTTGTTTGCGGTAGAGCTGCTCCTCAGCCGAACCCAGCGTAAACACGCTGTTGTAAAAGTGATTGTTGTCATCGCGCACAAACGCGCCGATCAACACATCGCCGCCATTTTGTTTGGCGTGATCGCGCAGTTGTGTGATTAGATTTTCTGGCAGTTCGTGGCGTTGCAAGGGCAGCGCGGTTTCTGGCAACACAATCAAGCGTGCATCGCTTTGCAACACTAGGCGGCGATAATTTTCCAGTGTGCCTACCAATGCGTTTTCATTGAACTTCAAGTCTTGTGCGATGTTACCTTGCACCAATGCCACACTGAATGGTTCACCTTGAGGTTGTGTCCAGGCAATAGTACGAAAAAGCGCGCCGCCAATCCATAACACTAACAAAGCCGCGAATACTGCCAGTCCCCTCTTCCTAACCCTCTCCCACAAGGGGCGAGGGAATAAAGTCTGCGCACATAACGAAAGTAATCCCGCACTCACCGCCACAACCAAGGACACGCCATACACACCCAGCACAGGCGCGTAGCCTGCCAGTGGACTATCGCTGTGCGCATATCCTAATGTCAGCCAAGGCAAACCCGTGAACAACAATCCACGCAACCATTCGACTAATACCCAAACTGCTGGCATCACTAGCAACAGGCGTAAGGCGTTACTCACTTTGAAACGCGCTTGCAGGTAACCCGCCAGTGCAGGCAACAATGCCCAAAATGCAGCGAACAAGAACGTGGCGAGTAGCGCGAGTAGCGACGGCATGTCGCCGTAATCGTGCATGGCGATATACAGCCAGCCGATACCGACGCAGAACAATCCCAAGCCAAAGGCAAAGCCAATTTTTGCCGCGCTGGCTGGTGACTCAGTGTTGCGCCATAAGGTGAACAACACCGCGAGTGCCACCACTGAAATGGGGTAAAACCCAAAAGGCGCGAAACCAAGCACACACGCCGCGCCCGCGAGCAATGCGATGCCATATTTTTTGTTCAATAACTTCATGCAGACTTTCTCTGTCGCTCAAACCCGCGCAGCATAACCGATAGTCACTCGCCCTCGCCATCCGAGATAAGCCATGCAAATTGGGGGGTGCGACAAAATGTCGCAGGGGCGAGACAAATAAATTTCATACAATACGCGACGAACTATTACTAAAAGGAATCATTCATGAAAACCAAACTGTTACTTGTTGCTATTCTTTCTACTGCTTCCACTGCTTATGCGGGTTGTGGTTCTGCATTTTGCTCTGTGAACACGCACTGGGACACACAAGGTTTGGCAAGTGACGATGGCCTACGAATTGATTTGCGTTACTCTTATGCCAAAGCAGACACGCCGCGCGTGGGTTCGAGTAAGGTTGCAAAGCCGTTGGCAAGCGATCCTAACTTGGTAGGATTGGAAGTGGAGAATTTACGCACCATTAACCAATCGCTAAATATGAATGTTGATTATGCAATCAATCCACAATGGGGCGTAGCCGTCGATTTACCTTTTGTGATGCGCGATCACTCACATCAAATTGGCGACCCCAATCCTGCCAATGTCACGACCGAACAAAAAAGTTTTTCCAAGCTCGGCGACATTCGCGTGGTGGGTAATTACAAATTTCCTTCCTCTGAACACCATGCGGGTAGTGGCTTGCGTATCGGCATTAAATTAGCCACTGGCGATACCAATTTAGAAATGGTTGCCGGCGCGCCGCTAGAAGCAGGATTGCAACCGGGCAGCGGTAGCACTGATGTGGTGCTGGGCGCGTATCACCATCAAGATTTAGAAAATGCACCGTGGGGTTGGTTTGTGAGTGGTCAGATGCAAACTGCCGTGTCATTGAAAAATGATTATCGTCCTGGAGATGATGTTGCGTTAGACCTTGGTGCGCATTACGCGATGTCACCTTCCCTCACTGGTTTGTTGCAGTTAAACGCACATTACAAAAAAGCGGACGGCGGCACTGCGCCAAATTCAAACACGCATACAGGCGGACGCAGCTTGAATGTTAGCCCCGGCTTGAGCTTTGCTTTCGCCCCTAGAAGCAAGTTGTATAGCTTTGTGCAATTACCTTTGTATCAATATGCGAATCCTGATCCTGCTGGCGACCCTTATGGTCAGCTGACCGCGCCTTGGGCTTTCTCAATAGGCGTTAGTCACAGTTATTAAACCTTAACGACCCCTCCAAACGCGGCTTCGTGCCGCGTTTTTTTATGTCTGCGCTGCAATAGCGTAGAATCCGCGCCTTACGCATTTCAGGTTGCATGATTAGATTATGGAAAAAATCAGACTTTCAAAACGTATGTCCGAACTCGGCATCTGCTCTCGTCGCGAAGCCGACGTTTACATCGAAAAGGGTTGGGTTGAAGTTGATGGCGTGCCCATCAGCGAGCTCGGCACTAAAGTCTATGCGACACAAAAAGTGACGCTGCGTACCCCCGCGCAAAACTCCCAAGAACAACGTGTGACGATTTTGCTTAATAAGCCCATCGCGTATGTTTCTGGACAAGCCGAGCATGGTTACAAACCCGCCAGTGTGTTGTTCGATGCCGAAACACGCTGGGCAGAAGATACCTCGCCAACCCGTTTCCATCGCAGCCAGCACCTAGGTCTCGCCCCCGCAGGCCGCTTAGATATTGACTCGCAGGGCTTGCTGGTACTCACCAATGATGGTCGCATTGCCAAGCAACTGATCGGAGAAGATTCCAAAGTTGATAAAGAATACTTGGTGCGCGTGCAGGGCAAGTTAGAAGATAGTGGTCTCGCATTATTATGCCAAGGCCTCAAGTTGGACGGCGAGTATCTCAAGCAAGCCAAGGTAACTTGGCAGAACGAAGATCAATTACGTTTTGTGTTGCGCGAAGGAAAGAAGCGTCAGATTCGCCGCATGTGTGAGTTGGTCGGGTTAAAAGTAACCGGACTAAAACGCATCCGTATCGGCAAAGTAAAGTTGGGTGATTTGCCCGTTGGGCAATGGCGGTACTTAGGTGAGAACGAACAGTTCTAGTTTTGCTGCGTGTTACCAAGTTCTTTGTAGTGGCGCGGGTCTCCCAAAAAACCAGCCTTGCCCAAAGTCACATTTCATATCCAGCAATTTTGCTCTCACACCATCCGTCTCGATTCCTTCAGCGACGACATTCATCCCCAGAGAGTGAGCCAATGAGACTGAAGAGCGCACGATCTCCAAGCTTTGTAGAGAATCCAAGATCGGATCAACAAAAATTCGATCGATCTTCAGTGTGCCGATTGGATAGCGCTGTAAATTGGTTAACCCGGAATGTCCTGCGCCATAATCATCCAGTGCAAGGCCGCAGCCCAATGCAACCAACCCCCGCATCGTGGTCAACGCTTGGTCGGGATGGACTACCATGACCGTTTCGGTTAGTTCTAACTTCAACTCTTCAGGATTCACCTGTTGCGCGGCTATGATCGTGCCTACATCATCTACTAGATTAACTTGATTCAACTGTGCGACAGACAGATTGACGCTAAAAAATGGCTTGGCGTAATGGGTGAATTTCTTTAAGGTTTTCCAATCTCGGCATGCCCGCTCAAGCGTCCAAAGACCAATTTCATGGATAAAATCTGTTTGCTCGGCTACCCATAAAAAATCATTGGGAGGTATGAGTCCATCTTTGGGATGGTGCCAGCGTATCAGCGCTTCAAATCCGGCAATGTGACCATCGCTTAGTTGGCAAATCGGTTGATAGTAAAGCTCAAATTCTTCGCGGGCCAGTGCTCGCTTCATACCATGCGCCAGAGAAAGTTTTTGCGTGGCCTCGCCCTGCAATACTTTGCGACGCGCGGACTGCTCTGGCGGTACCATTAAGTTTTGCGCTTGTGCGGCAGATTCTTCATTTCTGTTTCTGAAGCGTTCCAAAATAACTAACAGCAAGTGACGTAGCACCGGATCACTTTTTTCCAGCAACCCTTCCATCAGCTTGCGTGGGATAGGCACGAGTACAGTTCTTTGCAATGCCCTCACAGTTGCAGTTCGGGTTTGATAATCAATCAGCGCGACTTCACCGAACAACTCACCCTTGCCCATCATTTTTATCCGGTGTTCTCCACCCAGTTTAGCAATGATGACTTCGACTGCGCCATCTTCGATCAGGTAAGCACAGTCACCCAAGTCGCCATACGTGAAAATTTCTTGTCCGGCGGAAAATACCTCACGATCAAATTCGTCAAACAACATAATCTGCCCCACTATTTGATTGAACGACGCATACGTTTTGCGATGGATTATTCATCTTCACCAACTTTCTCGCGCTTCACCAGCAAAGAGTACAGTCTGCGACTATCAACACGCAACGCGGTAAAGCTAAGATTGCCCACTTGCACGATATCACCCCGCTTGGGCAATTGGCCGGCAGCTTGCAATACCAATCCGCCTACTGTATCGCAATCCGCGTCGCTAAATTCGGTTTCGAGTACCGCATTGAAATCGGCAATTTCTGTATCCGCTTTCACACGCCAATGGCCGTCTGCTTGCAGGATGATGTTATCTTCGTCTTCGTCGAAATCATATTCGTCCTCAATCTCGCCAACAATCTGCTCAAGCACATCTTCGATTGTAACCATACCTGACACGCCGCCGTATTCATCCACTACCAATGCGATGTGATTTCGGTTACCGCGAAATTCACGCAACAATACATTCAGACGTTTTGATTCTGGCACAAACACCACGGGTCGCAACATGTCGCGCACATCAAATTCTTCACCCGCGTAATAACGCAGCAAATCTTTCGCCAATAAAATACCGATGATGTTGTCTTTGTCGCCCTCTTTAACGGGGAAACGTGAGTGCGCAGTTTCAATAACAAAAGGAATGAATTTTTCTGGCGGCTCGCTGATGTCAATGACATCCATTTGCGCACGGGGAATCATGATTTCGCGGACTTGTCGCTCGGAGACTTGCAACACACCTTCCATCATGGATAAGGCATCGGCATCTAGCAGGCTGCGGTCATATGCGGAATGCAACAACTCAACTAATTGCTCACGATCCTCTGGTTCACGCAGCAAAAATGCTGAAAGACGCTCCATCAAACTGGGTTTACTACTACTTTCTGAATCGTCCATTTGTAATACTTATTCCATTCCCAAATATAAAAACTTATCGTCGGCTTACCCGCGAGAAGTAGGCCGTGTTTGTAAAGACGCTGAAGCGTCAACAACCACGCTCTCGCCTTGCCGTACTACCTGTACTGTCTGCGGCTCGCCTTCTCAATCTTTCCTATTTGAAAAAGGAATTAACTTGATTGATAAGGATTAGGGTAGTGCAATTTTAGCATTAGTGCGGTTTCCAATGCCTCCATTTCAATTGCGTCTGCCTCGTTCAGGTGATCATAGCCTTGCAGATGCAGTGCGGCGTGAATGGTGAGGTGTGCATAATGAGCCGCTAAGTCTTTATGTTGTGCTGCCGCTTCTTGCTCAACCACGGGTGCGCAAATTACCAGGTCACCCGATAGAAGCTGCGCTTCGTCGTACACAAAAGTCAGCACATTGGTGGCGTAATCTTTGCCGCGATAATTCTTATTCAGCTCACGACCTTCAACTTCATCAACGATGCGCAACGTAATCGCAACATCACGTTGCAACGCACACTTGAACCAGCGGCGAAACTGCGCACGCGTCGGAACATTTTGTGCTGCAGTGACATATTGAACAGTTAGGGAAAGTTTTGGAACATCAGACTTCATACCAATTTATACCAACTCGCCACGCAACGTATGCCTCACCACTTGCGTAATTTTGACTTCAACAAATTGACCAATCAGCTCTGGCCTACCACTAAAATTCACCACGCGATTATTATCGGTGCGAGCTGCCATTTCTTGGCTATCTTTCTTTGACACGCCTTCCACTAAAGCGCGTTGAGTTGTTCCCAACATTGCCTGCGCCACGAGTGCTTCTTGTTCCATGATGCGATCTTGCAGACGCTTCAAGCGTGCCGCTTTGACGGCATGAGGCGTGTCGTCCTGCAGCTCTGCGGCAGGCGTGCCGGGGCGCGGGCTGTATAAAAAACTGAAGCTGTTATCAAAACCAATATCATCTATCAGCTTCATCGTCGCTTCAAAATCTTGCTCAGTTTCTCCTGGAAAACCCACAATGAAATCAGAGGTCACACAAATATCGGGACGCAAAGCGCGTACTCGGCGAATAATCGATTTGTATTCCAACGCAGTATGTCCTCGCTTCATCGCCGCCAAAATACGATCTGACCCAGATTGCACGGGAAGATGTAAATGGCTTACCAATTTGGGAGTGGATGCGTAAACATCGATCAAGCGTTGCGTCATTTCTTTAGGGTGCGAGGTGCTGAAACGTATGCGCCCTATGCCTTCCAACGCGGCAATTGCTTGCAGCAAAAATGCGAAATCAACCATCTCGCCATCATCAGTTGCACCCCAATACGCATTCACGTTTTGACCTAGCAGTGTCACCTCTTTCACACCTTGTGCCACCAACGCTTCCACGTCGCGCATTACATCCGCCAGCGGACGCGACACTTCTTCGCCACGCGTATAAGGCACAACACAGAATGTGCAGTATTTACTACAACCTTCCATGATGGAAACGAACGCTGTCCCCAGCGTAGTTTGCGGCGTGGGAAGATGGTCGAATTTTTCGATTTCAGGGAAACTTATATCAACCTGCGGGCGACCTGTGGCGCGACGTGCCGCTAATAACTGTGGCAAACGATGCAAGGTTTGCGGGCCGAATACCACGTCCACATAAGGTGCGCGCTGCAAAATTGCTGCACCTTCTTGACTTGCAACACAACCACCCACGCCAATCAACAATCGTGGATTCGCCAACTTTAATTCGCGTACACGTCCCAAATCTGAAAACACCTTCTCCTCTGCTTTTTCACGTATCGAGCAAGTATTAAGCAGAATCACGTCTGCCTCTTCTGGCTTGTCCGTCTGCTCCAAACCTTCTGCCACGCGCAACACATCCGCCATCTTGTCCGAATCGTATTCGTTCATCTGGCAACCAAAAGTTTTTATGTAGAGTTTCTTTAACACAGCGTATTGATACCTAATAAATAAAATTGAATCGCAATGTAACCCAAATGAGATAGATACCCGAGCATTTTAATCCCCCATCTAATATAGGTTAATCCCAACTAAAATACTCGGTATACTGTTTACAGTTTTACTCAACTATTTAACCAGTTGATTTCTACAATCCACCCAGAAAGAAATAACATGGCCTTTATCGCTACCCTAGCATCTGCAGTAACCGTAATACTCGCAATCGGCTTTGCAGCTTGGATGATAGTTCAAGTCGTTAAAAGCAAATAATCTACAACTTGAGCGCCGAGTCTAGCGCTTAAGACTACTTTAGCAACCTTCATTTTTCCTGCGTTTCGTACGCTGGGGGTTTCTACCTGCCTGGTAATTTTAAAAACAAATTTTTTGTGTTAGCATTCACCCCGCTTAATGAGTAGTTTTGTTCAATTTAAAGTCTGGGGGAGTTAAAAATGGCACTTATTGCAACGATTTCATCTATTGGTACATTTGTAGTGTGTTCTGCATTCGCATTGTGGTTGATTAAAGAATTGTTTTCTTCCAAGAATTAAGAGGCATCTAACACCAAATAAAAAACCAGCCTAGGCTGGTTTTTTATTTGGTGGTGATAGGTGGATTTGAACCACCGACCCCAGCATTATGAATGCTGTGCTCTAACCAGCTGAGCTATATCACCGAAAAAGGGTATTGCTTGAAGAGCGCGGCATTCTCCAGATTTCACCTTACCTTGTCAATCCGCACGACACTTTATTCAGAGCGGTACTTGAAAAGTCTTTCTGAATCTCTATCAGTTTATCTTCGGTTGCCGTATCCACTTCAGTAAATTTGAGTATGCTGACTTTCAGTTTGCTATTTCTTTGTCCTACTTGTGCGGAGCGCACGCCCTTACTGCGTAGCGTGCCGAGAAAATTCTGTGCGGTTTCTTGCGTTTTGAACACACCTAGCGATATGGCATTCATCCAAATACCGGTCTCTTGAACAACAAAATATTCCGTTACACCACGCGCTTTAAGTTGTTCAATTTTCGCATCGATTGCTGCTTTATCCTTAAGTGGAGGGATGTAAGCCCAATAACCGATAGTGTGGATAATTTGTGATGTACTCAGCTTGCCACCCAGTTCCAATGGCGACAGCACGGCAGTGATAGAGGCTAGCTCGGCATCGGAAAACTCGCCCCATTCCAAGCAAACCGCCACTTTAGAGATATCTGCGCTGGGGGTGGCAGGGTCAGGTGCAGCTTGCATATTGGCGGGGATGGCTGCCGATGCACCCACGCTTGCTTTGGTTTTTTCAGGTGGCAGCACTTGCGCCGGGTCCAATAGGCGCATCTTGTCTGCGTTGAGCGGCGCTTCCACCACCACAGTTCCACCCAATAACTGTGGCCCCCACTGCATAGCTGCAAAAAATACGATGTTCGACAGTAATAATATCCAGATTAAAATTCTAATCATGCATTCGCCTCTTGTGCGAGTAACAATAAACCTTGCAGTACAAGATTATCTACCTGTTGAACGGGTAGGTCATTTAAATAGGGGTATAGCGTTGCAGCTGCACCACCGCACATTATGATCGGTGCGGACATATTTTTCAGTAAGCTATATTGCAATCTGATTGCCCCACAACTGGCTTGAAGCGCTCCACTTAAAATGGCATCGGCAGTGGATTGGGGAAAGGGCGCATATTGTCCATGCATGGGTCCTATTCGAGCTGTACCCGTAACCAAACTGCTCTGCATCATTTCAACACCGGGTAAAATGACGCCACCCAAAAAGTGACCTTGCGAAGTTAGCGCGTCGATTGTCGTTGCCGTGCCAGAGTTGACCACCAAACAGGCATGACCGATCAAGTGCCAGGCGGCTATCAATGCCGCCCAGCGATCACTACCCAGCTGAGTGGCTTTGCAGTAGTGATTGCGTACCCCACATTGCATTTCACTTGCAATAATAAACTTGACCGGTTGAGAGAATAAAGCCCGAATGTTTTCAGCAACTTTTTCGCTAGCCACACTACTTGCCCAGATTTGTTCAAGTTGAGAAGTGTCTCCCAGATGCTTTGCCAATTCACCTGCTCGATCAATGGGTAGCATGCCATTACGCAACCATGTGTCATCCTTTACTAACGCCCATTTAATGCGGGTATTGCCGGCATCAATCAGCAGCCACATTAAGCGTACACTCCCACTTCACCGGAATTAAAACGAAGCAGACCTTGCGAATTCTCCAAACACAATTCGCCACTTCCACTCACCCCGCGTGCTATACCACTGATGATTTTTCCATCAGGCAAACGCAACTGTAGCTGCTTATTTTGATGGGCGTGGTATTGCTCCCATTCGGCACGCAAGGCTGTGAAGCCATGCTCGGAAAACTCATTCAATACACTGGCCAGTGCTTGTAGCAATTCTGCTAGCAATTGATTTCGTGCCGGCAATTCGTTGCAGATTTCTTCAAGCGTACTCACGGGCTGCTCAATTTTTTGCACGGATAAACGGCTCTGTGAGACGTAATTCAAACCGATGCCTATTACCACAGCACTTGGCCCCAGTACATCACCTTGCGCTTCAATCAACACCCCCGCCAACTTTCCTTGTGCCGTGAGAATGTCATTCGGCCATTTCAATTGCACATTTTGCGCACCCAATTTAATCAAAGCCCGTACAATTGCAACGCCCACCGCCAAGCTCAATCCTGACAAGGCATTCAGCCCGCAACCAAATCTCCACAGCAAAGAAAAAGTCAGCGAGTTGCCCAACCCGGAATGCCAGGTCCGGCCTAATCGTCCACGCCCAGCCGTTTGCAATTCCACTGCCAATGCTGTGCCGCTAGGCACACCTAACGCTGCGCGTTGCAGCAGAACGGTATTGCTCGAAGTAGCCTGCGTCAATATCTCAATATCGAATTTTCCTGCATCTGCACCCAAGTAACGTGACACTTCCAGAGCCGCCAATCCTTGCCAAGGACGGGACAAGCGATAGCCTCTGCCACGTATGCGCTGCAGTACCACACCATATTCGGCCACATCGGCCAGTGCATTAAAAATGCTGGCGCGCGACAAGCCGAGTTGCTTGGCCAATACTTCGCCGGAATGGAATTCGCCGTCCGCCAGTACATTCAATATTCGCCAGACGCGCGGATGAATCATGCTCGTAGTCATTGTGGCAAGTCACCGTGTCCATGTAATTCCAAAAAATGCATGATTTCTTCACGGCGATTTATCGTATCTTGATAGCCGAGATTGATCAGGGAGCGGCAAAATTTCTTCTCTGATAACAGGTAGCTCACCAGCGTTGAGCTACTATGCTGCCTTGCCCCCACCAGGCGTAGCAACAGCCGTATCGTCCAGGGCAATTCATCGGCATGTTGTGCGGCGATTTTTTCAATCGGCTGACTGGGCGATATCACCAAAACATCCACATGTTTGAGATTGCTGCGCTGGCGCATTTCCTCGGTCATCATGGCGACCAAGCTGTTAATCTTTCTCACGCGTTCCAAATCGACTTCCATGCTATCGAGAAAAATACTGTTCAGCGCATGCCCGGCAATTTTCGCCAGCGAAGGATAGTCTGCAATATCTTCACGCTCAACATGGTCGGAATAACTATTGGAGGTCACGCCTATCACTAACACGCGCGTCGCACCCAAATTAAGTGCCGTTCCTATGGGGGCGATTTGACGCATCGAACCATCACCGAAGTATTCGCGGTTGATCAAAGTGGCGGGGAAAATGAACGGCAACGCAGAAGAAGCCAATAAATGTTTAATCTCGATCTGTGTCGGAATACCCACCCGCCCCGTGCGATGCCAAGGCTCAATCGCCTGCGAGCCTTGATAGAAAGTAACCGATTCACCCGAGCCATAGCCCGAAGCCGTGATGCTCAAAGCGTATAGATAATCGCTATCAATGCTCTCCTGAATTTTTTCGCAAGGCAACAGCTCGTCCAACAATTCGACCAATGGCGAATTGTCCAACAGGGAAACTTGCTTCAGCTTGCTAATTCCCACAGCACTGGAAAACACCCCTGCTATCCATAGAATGGTGTTGTTGAACACACCTGCGGCATCGGTGCGATACACTTGGTTGGCGTGAAAATTTTTCCAGATATCGAGCAGATATTGCACGCCCTTGCGAAAACTCCTTGCATTCACCGCCAAAGTGGCGGCATTCAGTGCCCCTGCCGATGTGCCGCAGATGATCGGGAAAGGGTTACGCGCTCGACGCGGCAACATTTCCGAAATCGCTTTGAGTACACCCACTTGATAGGCGGCACGTGCGCCGCCGCCAGTAAGAATCAGCGCAATGCGTTGCTTCATCTTGAACTTGCCACTCGCATCGGAAAAAAATTAGGCGGCCTCGGCCTGAACAGATTCAAGCGCATCTTTCAGCGTTTCTTCCGGCAGGGCATTGAGGGTTTCAGACAACATTTCTGCTGCATCCAGCGCATCATTGTGCAAAGACTTGGGATCGGTGTTCGCCACCAACACCGCTGCCGCTCCAACCACTTTGAGCAAGCGTGTTCGTTCGTGCATCAACATCTCGATTTCGTTACTTAACATTTCGACTTCTTGCTTGTTCATTGCTACTCCCTGAGAGATTTTAATGTGTCTTTACGCCAACGACTGCCAGTGCGCTCATATTGATTATCCGGCGCACAGTGGCAGTTGAGGTCAAAATGTGTACCGATTTATTCGCACCGAGCAAAATAGAGCCGATGGTAATGCCTTCGCCCGCTGTTATCTTGAGTAGATTGTAAGCGATGTTCGCCGCGTCCAGATTGGGCATGATGAGTAAATTTGCCTCACCTTTCAAACGCGAATCAGGCAGCAGTTGGTTACGCAATGCTTCGGATAGGGCTGCGTCGCCATGCATCTCGCCTTCCACTTCCAGCTCAGGCGCGGACTGTTGCAACAGTTCACGTGCGGCTGCCATTTTGCGTGCGGACGGATTGTCGTGACTGCCAAAATTGGAGTGCGATAACAACGCGACTTTCGGTGTCAGGCCAAAACGACGTACCTCTTGGGCCGCCAACAAAGTCATCTCGGCAAGCTGCTCCGCAGTCGGATCAAGATTGACGTGCGTGTCGCAGATAAACAGCGTGTGGTCTGGCAACATCAAAATATTCATCGCTGCATACAGCGTCTGTCCGGGAGCGTGGCCGACCACCTCATTGACAAAGCGCAGGTGCTGGATGGGTAATCCGGACATGCCGCACAGCATTGCGTCTGCCTCGCCTTTGTGCACCATCATCGCGGCGATCAGGGTGTTTTCGCGGCGCATCTCGTTCTTGGCATCATCCGCCGTCATGCCATGCCGACACATGAGTTGATGATACTCAGTCCAGTATTCATGGAAACGCGCATCGTTCTCTGGGTTAACTAATTCAAAATCCACACCCGCGCGGATGCGTAAGCCCAGCTTGGCGATACGCTGTTCCACCACGCTCGGACGACCGATCAAAATCGGCTGCGCCATGCCTTCATCCACCACGGTTTGCACCGCATGGAGTACACGCGGGTCTTCACCTTCGGCATACACCAAGCGTTTCGGTGCGCGCTTCGCTGCCTCGAACACTGGCTTCATCAACATGTTGGACTGATAAATGAAGTGCGACAACTGCTCACGGTACGCTGCCATGTCTGCAATTGGACGTTCCGCCACGCCGCTATCCATAGCCGCTTGCGCCACGGCTGGGGCGATGCGCGTGATGAGTCGCGGATCAAACGGTTTAGGAATTAAATGATCCGCACCGAAGCTTAAATTCTCTTCGCCATACACGGCGGCGACCACATCGGACTGCTCCGCTTCCGCCAAATCTGCAATCGCGTGTACCGCCGCAATCTTCATTGCCTCATTGATGGTGTATGCACCCACATCCAACGCGCCGCGAAAAATATACGGGAAGCACAGTGCGTTATTCACTTGATTGGGATAATCCGAACGACCTGTTGCCAGAATCGCATCGGGTCGCACTGCCAACGCATCGGCAGGCAAAATTTCCGGATTAGGATTTGCCAATGCAAAAATCAACGGACGGTTCGCCATTTTTTCCACCATCGCTGGCTTCAATACGCCACCAGCCGACAAGCCCAAAAATACATCCGCATCGGCAATCACCTCGCCCAAAGTCCGCGCCGTGGTCTGCACCGCGTAACGCGCTTTGTTGTCGTCCATCTCTTCCACGCGACCTTGATACACCACGCCCTTAATGTCAGTGACGATGATGTTCTCCATGCGTACGCCGAGACCCACCAGCATATCCAAACACGCCAACGCCGCTGCGCCCGCACCGCTGACTACCAGCTTGATTTTGGCGATGTCTTTGCCGACCACTTTCAATCCGTTCAACAACGCCGCCCCCACGATAATCGCCGTACCGTGTTGATCGTCATGGAACACCGGTATCTTCATGCGCTCGCGCAGTTTGCGCTCGATGTAAAAACATTCCGGTGCTTTGATGTCTTCGAGATTGATGCCGCCAAACGTCGGCTCTAGCGATGCGATGATGTCCACCAGTTTGTCAGGATCGCGCTCGTCGATTTCCAAATCGAACACATCGATACCCGCAAATTTTTTGAACAACACGCCCTTTCCTTCCATCACAGGCTTGGCGGCTAATGGGCCGATTGCACCTAAGCCCAACACCGCCGTACCATTGGTAATCACCGCCACCAGATTGCCACGCGCCGTCATGTTGCGCACCTCGGCGGGGTTCTCCACGATCAATTCGCAAGCCGCCGCCACGCCAGGCGAATACGCCAACGCCAAATCGCGTTGGGTAATCATCGGCTTGGTTGGTGTAACAGAAATTTTTCCAGCAGGAGATTGACGGTGATATTGCAGCGCGGCTTCACGCAATTGCTTGTCCATAACTTCTTTCAATAGGCGGATCATTAAACAGGTGGGATTATAACGCAGCGGCTATGAAGCGCCTTGGGGGTAAAGCTCCTTTTTGTGGATTGTAAATGCAAAGATTTTGAAAAACTTAATTGCATTTTTCAGCCAAGGAGGGTGCTATTGCGCCATGCCTAAAAATAACGAGGTACTTTTTTTGATTGGCGAATCAAGGGCGCGCAACTCTTTCATACAGATGCAGATGAGACAAGCGAGCTGACAGGGCTATTTGGGAAAGTAGCCCTGGAACACTAGAGATAAATGACCGCCGGAAAGACCGAAACGGCAAGCACCAACACCACCCATTCCAAATTGTTGCGGGCGAGAAAGCCAGTGAAATGTAAAATCAGGATGGCGATGGCGATGATGTAATACAGAGTCAATAACAGCATGGGTACTCCTTATTTTTGTTGCGTCGTATTAAATTTCCAAGTGTCCTAGATCAATCAAGAGTTGGTTCATCATAGCTGAAGAAATGGCGTGCAGCCAGCAAGGAAGTCGGGAGAAAACGACATTATCGCAAGCTCAGACAACAATGTTAACCCGCCAGCCCAACATAGACATTCTGCACATCATCGTCTGCATCAATCGCCTCTAGAAATGCTTCCACTTCCTCGCGCTCGGCATCGCTGAGTGTGACGGTATTTTTTGGGCGATAGCCTAGCTGGGCAGACTGTATGGTGAAGCCGTGCGTGGGTAAAGCTTTGCACACGGCATCAAGGTCAGTGGAATCCGTTAAAAAGAGCGTTGCGCCATCTTCGCCCGCTTCAAAATCTTGCGCACCCGCTTCAATGGCGGCGAGTTCTGCGTCGGCATCTTTGGACATTGGGCTCGCTTCTATCATGCCCTGGTAGTTGAAATCCCATGAGACCGAACCCGCTGCGCCCAACTGTCCCTTGCGAAATAACACGCGGATGTTGGGGTAGGTGCGGTTGGGGTTGTCGGTGAGACATTCGACGATTACCGGCACTTTATGCGGCGCAAAGCCTTCGTAGGTGAGCCGTTCCAAGCTCACGCCGCCATCAAGCAGCCCCGCGCCTTTTTTGATCGCACGATCCAACGTCTCTTTTGGCATGGATACTTTTTTGGCTTGATCGACCAAGAGACGTAGCCGTGGATTCATATCGGGGTCAGCACCTGAACGTGCCGCGACCATAATTTCTTTGGACAGCTTTCCGAAGATGCGACCTCTAGCATTGGCTGCGATTTCTTTGAGTCTGGATTTCCACTGTGCGCCCATTTTTGCTCTCTAATTATTACTAAATCTTGGTTAAGAAAATTGCTAGCGCGCATCTTGCCTTAAGTGGTGGGATGCATCAATCAAGAATGCGCGAATTTATCAGGTTCGTCATTCCCGCGAAAGCGGGAAACCAGCCAATAAAATACTCTCAGCAAGGCGGAGACAAATGCATAAAGGCATTTTGAATAAACCCGCTGGATTCCCGCTTTCGCGGGAATGACGGTGCTTTTATAATGACTGGATATAACAAGATTTAACTGCCCACCCCATTCGCCACATCCTCTATCACCCGCAAAAACGCATCGCCATATTTCCCCAACTTGGCTTGCCCCACGCCGCTGATCTGTGCCATTTCATTAAGGTTATTGGGACGATGATTGAGAATTTCCAGCAAGGTGCTGTCGTGAAATATCACATAAGGCGGCAAACTTTGCTCGCGGGCTAGCTCCATCCGTTTGGCTTTAAGGGCTATCCATAACGGGTCATCACTTGCTCCCGCAAAAGGCTCGCGTGACTTGGCGTTACGTTCGGTACGCTGGGCTTTACGTTTAATAGGATCGGCATCTCGTCGCAGCCACACGGGTTGTTCGCCGCGCAACACGGGGCGTGCCGTTTCGCTGAGGCGCAGTCCGCCGTAAGCTTCCATATCCACATTGAGCAGCCCCACAGCAACCAGCTGGCGATAAACGCTGCTCCATTGCGCTTGAGTTAATTCTTTGCCGATGCCGAAGGTGCTGAGTTGTTGGTGATTGAATTGTTCAACCTTCACCGTGGGCTTTCCAATCAGCACATCAATCAGGTGCGCCACGCCAAAGCGTTGCCCGGTGCGATACACACAAGACAATGCCATCTGCGCGGCTTGCGTCGCATCCCAAGTGTCCACGGGTGACAGACAGTTGTCGCATTCATGGCAATCGCCGGGATGTTCTTCGCCGAAGTAGCGCAGCAGGGTTTGATGGCGACAGGATGTGGATTCGCAAAAGCCAAGTAGCGCATCCAGTTTTTGCAATTCGACACGTTTACGTTCTTCAGGGGCATCGCCGGAAAGCAGCATCTGGCGCATTGACACGACATCGCCCAAGCCATACGCCATCCACGCGTTCGCGGGCAAGCCATCACGCCCAGCGCGTCCGGTTTCTTGGTAATAACCTTCCATGCTCTTAGGCAGATCGAGATGCGCGACGAAGCGCACGTTGGGCTTGTCGATGCCCATACCAAACGCAACGGTAGCAACCATGATGACACCTTCTTCACGCAGGAATTTTTTCTGGTTGGTGCTGCGTGTCACGGCATCCAGCCCGGCGTGATAGGGCAATGCGTCCCAGCCTTGCTCTTTGAGCCATGCAGCGGTTTCATCGACTTTCTTGCGCGACAGGCAATACACGATGCCCGCGTCGTTGGCATGTTCAGATTCGAGGAAGGCTTGCAACTGTTGCCGCGCATTATTCTTCTGTGTGACGCGATAACGAATGTTGGGGCGGTCAAAGCTGGAAACAAATTGCTGTGCCTTCTCCAACGTCAGCCGCTCAACAATCTCGCGCCGTGTCGGGGCATCGGCTGTAGCGGTAAGCGCGATGCGTGGCACGTTAGGGAAGCGTTCGTGTAGCACCGTTAACGCGCGGTATTCAGGACGGAAATCGTGACCCCATTGCGACACGCAGTGCGCTTCGTCAATGGCAAACAGGGCGATGCCATGGTTTACTCCCTCTCCCCTCGCGGGATACGCAGCGACTTGACCGCTTGAGGGCTTAGTCGACTGCTTAGTAGTTTTATCAGAGGGTTGGGGAGAGGGGGTTACGTTCAGCTTCTCCAGCAGACTCAAAAAACTTTCCGTCATCAAGCGTTCCGGTGCGACATACAACAGCTTCAACTCACCGCGCAGTAATTGCTGAGATATTTCCCGCGCTGCTTCAGCATTCAGGCTGGAATTGAGAAAGGCAGCTTGCACGCCGAGCTGTTTGAGCGCATCGACTTGATCTTGCATCAACGCGATCAGCGGCGACACCACGATGCCGACACCGTCGCGCAACAAAGCGGGAAGCTGGTAACACAGCGACTTGCCACCGCCAGTGGGCATCAACACCAACGCATCTCCACCTGCGACAACATGCTCAACGATGGCTTGTTGCGCACCACGGAATGCGCTGTAGCCAAACGTGTCGCGAAGGGTTTGCTGGGCGGTGCTGGGATTCATAAATTGTGGCATCCCATTACCGTTTTGATTTTATTAAAGACGAACCGACTTCAAACATTATGAATCGATTCAATACACGGCTTAACCGAGTTGCTGCCCATGCTCACGCGTAGCGTGAAACTGCACCTTGGGCCAGCGCTCCTGCGCAAGGCGCAAGTTCACCCCCGTGTCGGCAAGATAAGCGTAGTTACCATCCACGTCTTTTGCCAAGCGACTTTGATTGGCTTTGACGAATTCATTGAGGTGGTTATTGTCAGTGCAGGTGACCCAACGCGCGGTGTGTATGCCGGCACGCTCAAACACTGCATCCACGCCATACTCAGCTTTGAGGCGATGTTCGACCACTTCAAATTGCAATTGTCCGACCGCGCCGATGAGCAAGGTGTTGTCCACCAGAGGTGCGAACACTTGTACCGCACCTTCTTCGCCCAGTTGGCGCAAGCCTTTTTCCAATTGCTTGGCTTTCATCGGGTCGCGCAGACGTGCGCGACTAAATAATTCCGGTGCGAAATAGGGAATACCTTTGAAGGTTAATGCTTCTCCTTCGGTCAACACATCACCGATTTGTAGCTGTCCGTGATTGTGTACGCCGATAATGTCGCCCGCGTAAGCTTCGTCCATGCGCGTGCGCTCGTTGGCCATGAATGTCACTGCGTTCGCCAACTTCATATCCTTGCCCGTGCGGCGATGTTTAACTTTCATGCCCGATGAATATCGACCAGAACACACGCGCAGGAAAGCGATGCGGTCACGGTGATTCGGATCCATGTTGGCTTGTATCTTGAACAC
>JABFRF010000127.1 GCA_013141315.1 Gallionella sp.
ACCAAACACCAGATGAGTTTTACTATGAGAACCTACCTGCAATGAAAAAAGCAGCGTAGGTATTAACCGCAAGGCATCCACTTAAGAAATAGAAAACACTGTCCAATCAGGCGGAGCCACCTCTATGAGAGAACACTTCAATACAGAAACGCGCGCACGGCTACGAACTTTACTGGCCATTGGCTATGCTTTATTTATCAGCTATGCCAGCTTGTCGCCATTTCTGGGTTGGCGCGAGCAGGGTTTGAACTTTACAGATGTGTTGCGCGCGCCATTGCGCCTGACTTATACGCCGTTTGATGCGGCGATTAATTTATTGGCTTATCTGCCGTTCGGTTTGTTGGTAAGCTTGGCGTTGCGCAAACATTTTGGCATTTTGGTTAGCTTGTTGATGGTATGCGCTGTTGGCGTATTGCTTTCAGCAAGCTTGGAATATGCGCAAATGTATTTGCCAACCCGCACCAGTTCAAATATGGATTTACTCACCAATAGTGTGGGTGCATTTTTAGGCGCGGTGATTGCGGTAAGCATCACTTCTTGGACTTGGCTGTTTTCACATTTGGTCAGCTGGCGCAGCCATGTTTTTCATCATGGCAAAGAAATGGATTTTGGTTTGGCATTGCTTGCATTATGGATGTTTGGTCAGGTTAATCCCTCGCTGCCGATGTTGGGTAATGTGTTCATCAGCGAAGTGGCGCGACAACCCTTCGCGATGGCTTCTGCTGACCAGTTCGATAGCTGGGAAGCTTGCGCTGTTCTGTTGAATTTACTGATGCTGGGAACGTTGATGCTGACCTTATTGCGTATGCGCCGCAAAGCGATCAGCGCATTACTCGTAGTGTTGAGCCTCGTGGCTGCAGCAAAATTTTTCACTGCTGCGGTCCTGTTAAAATCTTGGGCATTGTTGTTGTGGATCAATAGCGAGGCCGTATTGGGTGTGCTGTTTGGCATGGCGTGCTTGTTTTTCGTATTGCGCTGGTCGCGTAACGCAATCATTGGCATCGGTGTATGCGCTTCATTATGCTACTTGGTAATCATCAACTTGGTGTTTGGCAGCAACAGCCCGGATTCAGCGAAGGCCGTTTACCAATGGCACTACGGGCATCTGCTTAATTACAATGGGTTGGCGCAAACCATTGCGCTAATCTTTCCGCTATTGTTGCTATTCCATTTTTGGCGAATACGCAAACTATGATTTTCTAAGGAGACATTTTGAGTTATTTCGACAAACACGTTTTTTTTTGCACCAATCAACGTACCGATGGTACGGCGTGCTGCAACAACCACAATGCGCAAAAAGCGCGTGACTATGTGAAGAATAAGGTCAAAGAACTGGGCATTCCGAGTGAGGGAAACCGCATTCGTATCAACTCTGCAGGCTGCCTGGATCGGTGTGAAGAAGGCCCCGTGATTGTGGTGTATCCAGAAGGCACGTGGTATACCTATATAGATGAAAGCGACCTTGATGAAATTATTGAAGAGCATTTGAAATGTGGTCGGGTGGTTTTTCGGTTGAAAATCTAATGGCTACTCAGCAGAGTGTTATTTGCGTTGGTGCAAGCGGAAAGCTCGAAGGTGTACTGCATTCTCCCGATGCTGCGCCTACCGCCATTGTTGTGGTTGCACATCCGCTGTCTACGATGGGTGGCACGATGGATAACAAGGTCGTCACGACCCTGGCCAAGGCTTTTGTCGAGCTAGGCTATGCCACATTGCGTTTTAATTTTCGCGGGGTTGGCGCAAGCGAGGGAAGCTACGATGAAGGCAATGGTGAGTCGTTGGACGCGATTGCAGCTGCAAATTTTTTGCGCGGAGAATTTCCTAACTTGCCCTTATTGTTAGCGGGATTTTCTTTTGGTGCGTATGTACAAGCACGCGCTGCTGCCGAGTTAAATCCGCAACAAATGATATTGATCGCGCCAGCGGTTGGGCGTTTTGCCATGCCAAATGTACCCGCTAATACGTTGTTGGTGCATGGTGATTTAGATGAGGTGGTGTCTATCAATGATTTACTGCATTGGGCGCAGCCGCAACATTTGGCAGTTGTGGTGCTGGCAGGTGCGAGTCATTTTTTTCATGGGCGATTGGTGCAGTTAAAGCAAATTGTGATGCAGCACTTTGCAGCAAAGTCGTAATTTGCTACCCCCTAGGATGTTATGATGCGCGCCATTTTGCAGAGCAATTTTAGGGAGTCATTATGTTGTGGCTTAAAGCATTTCACATTGTGGTGGTCATCAGCTGGTTCGCGGGGCTGTTTTATTTGCCGCGAATTTTCGTCAATCACGCGATGGCAACTGAGTCAGCGGAAATCGCACGATTGAAGTTGATGGAACATAAGCTGTATCGCTTTGTGACCCCCATCTCTTGGATGGTATTGGCTTCCGGGTTATGGTTATGGTTTGGATTTGGTTTTAGTGGTGGATGGCTGTACACCAAAGTCGCGCTGGTACTTTTTCTGTTTGCCTATCATGGTTATTGCGGCAAGCTAGTCAAGATGTTTGCAGCTGACCTCAATACGCGCAGCCATATTTTTTATCGCTGGTTCAATGAAATACCTGTATTGATTTTGATTGCAGTTGTTATTCTTGTTACAGTCAAACCATTTTAGAAATCAACCACCGCACCGTTCGCCCTGAGCTTGTCGAAGGGTGAATTCAATTAACCAAATGCGCATGCTATCCGCTCATGGTTCGACAAGCCTGTCCTGAGTTTATCGAAGGACTCACCTCGAACGGATTAATTTTTTGTCTTGATATTTATGCCCGATTTTTTTGCTCCCTGCCCGCGCGGCCTTGAAGCGGTTCTACATAGCGACCTTGCAACAATGGGCGCGCAACAGGTGCGCAGCACCGAAGGCGGCGTGCATTTCTCAGGAGATTGGCCGCTGTGTTATCGCGTCAATCTGGAAAGCCGCGTTGCCAGCCGCATTTTATGGCGAGTGAAAGAAACACAATATCGTACCGAACAGGATATTTACCAAGCCGTGTTTGCTTTGCAGTGGCAGCGTTGGTTTGATGTGACCCGCACCATACGTGTCAACACCACGGCGATACGCTGTGCGCTAAAGAGTTTGGAGTTTATTACACTGTTGGTGAAGGACGCGGTGTGTGATCGCTTTCGTGCGCACTGCAATGAACGCCCCAGCGTGGATACTTTAGAGCCTGATGTACGCATTCATGTGTTCATCGAAGACGATAAATTGATGCTGTATTTGGATACCTCTGGCGATGCATTATTTAAGCGCGGTATACGCCAACACACCAACATCGCGCCAATACGGGAAAATCTTGCTGCAGGAATTTTGCGCTTGGCAAAGTGGCAACCGGGCACACCCTTACTAGACCCAATGTGCGGCAGCGGTACGTTTTTGATCGAAGCGGCGCAGATGTCATTGAACATTCAGCCGGGCATTGCGCGCAAATTCGCTTTTGAAAAGTTATTGAATTTTGATGCCGCGAAATGGCAGAAGATGCGCGAACAGGCAATCGCCGCGCAACTGCCAGCCAAGCCGTTGGAAATTTACGGTAGCGATTTGTATGGCGACGCGCTCAAAACCACCTGGCGAAATTTGGAAGAGGCGGGCTTGTCAGACTGTGTGGAGCTCAAGCAAGCCAACGTGCTGGAAATTACTGCGCCTACGGCAAGCGGCATGTTGGTGGCGAACTTGCCTTATGGTGAACGCATGGGTGAGTTGGATGAGTTAGCCGAGTTGTATCCGAAGCTAGGCGATGCCTTGAAGAAAAAATTTGGTGGTTGGACGGCTTATTTGTTTACAGCTGACAAAGCGATTTTGAAACTGATGCGCTTGTCACCCTCCAAGCGCACCCCGCTATTCAATGGCGCAATCGAATGTCGCTTGCTGGAATATAAAATGGTTTCGGGAAGTAATCGAAAAATCTAAGTCATCCGCATGTTCTGAGTACCGCTCATCACATCCCGATCCAGAGAGAGCTTGCTCTCCAGTTTGATACGCAGACGCAGATCATTGACCGAGTCGGCATTTCTTAATGCTTCCTCAAAAGAAATGATGTCATCATCAAATAGTTTGAATAATGCACCGTCAAAAGTTTCCATGCCTAGCTCGCGGGATTGCGCCATGATTCCTTTGATGGCGTTGACTTCGCCTTTGAAAATCATGTCAGCAATCAGCGGCGAGTTGAGCATGATCTCTATTGCCGCCGCGCGCCCTTTGCCATCCTTTTTGGGAATCAAGCGTTGCGAGATAAAGGCTCTCACGTTGAGTGATAGGTCCATCAGCAGTTGCGCGCGACGTTCCTCAGGGAAGAAGTTGATAATCCGATCCAGTGCTTGATTGGCACTATTGGCGTGCAGCGTGGCGACACACAGATGACCTGTTTCGGCAAAGGCAACAGCGTATTCCATGGTTTCGTGATCGCGGATTTCACCAATCAAAATGACATCGGGTGCTTGCCGCAAGGTGTTTCTCAAGGCGTTATGCCATGAGTCTGTATCAACCCCCACTTCGCGGTGGGTAATCATGCAGTTGATATGTTCATGCACATATTCAACCGGGTCTTCTATGGTAATGATGTGCCCATAGCTGTTTTTATTGCGGTGACCCAGCATCGCAGCCAAGGTGGTGGATTTGCCTGAGCCGGTTCCACCTACCACGATGACCAAGCCGCGCTTGGTCATCGCGATATCTTAAAGCACCGGTGGCATGCCCATTTCATCCAGATCGGGAATCTTGGTGGTGATAGTACGCAATACCATGCCTACGCGTTGTTGTTGCATGAATACATTGACGCGGAATCGCCCGATGCCGGAAGGACT
>JABFRF010000081.1 GCA_013141315.1 Gallionella sp.
CACCACAGCCACACTCATTTTTTGCTTTAGGGTTATTGAATTTGAAAAATGAATTCAAGCCTTCCTGCACATACGCCAACTCAGTTCCTTCGAGATAAGGCAAGCTGGCGGTATCGACCAACACTTTTGCGCCAAAGCACTCAAACACCGTTTCGGTCGGTAGCACTTCATTTGCCATACCAAAGGTGTAGCGCAGTCCGCTGCATCCAGCTTGTTTAACGCCGAGCCGCAAGCCAATAAAATCGCCACTCTTGGCGACCTGCTTGAGGATGTGTTTTGCTGCGGCTTCAGTTAATGTAATTGCCATGATTCTCTCCAAAAAATATACTAAGGACGCATCCCGTGCATATGTATGACTTGCGGCTTAGGGGCTATCATTTCAGCAAGCTTCACTTTTTCCAGCGCACCCAAAATAATTTTATTGATGCCTTGCCAATTGCCTCGCGTTGAACAAACCGCCTCTCTTGAGCAAGAAGTTGCATCACTACTACATTCTGTAATTGATATCGGCCCATCCATTGCATTGATAATTTCCGCTATGGAAATTTCACTCGGTGAACGCGCCAAGGTGTAACCACCCTTCGCCCCCAACACCGAAACCACTAAATTCTGTCGCGCCAACATCTTGAGAATTTTGCTCACGGTAGCGACGGTGATGCCCAAGTCTTCAGCAATTTCGCTCGCACTATGCACGTGTTTATCACGCGCCATGTGCGTCATAATTTGACTGCCGTAATCAGCTAACTTGCTCAAACGCAACATAAAACGTGCCTCGCTTTAATATAGGACTATATTAGTACGAAATCGTTCTAAAAGCAATACGGATGGATGTTCAGAGAGTAGCTTTATGTGAGAGCGACAGGCACAACCTTGCTAGAAAACCAAGAAATCATCACCCGGCAAAGAACTATGTCGAAGAGGTTGCAGTTAAGTATTTTGCACCACAATCTTCGGGAACACCGCACTATGGTCTTGCGCCATATCGGCGACTTTGACCGCAATACGACGGGCGATTTGTTTATAGACTTTAGCGATGCTACCTTCCGGATCGGCGACGACGGTAGGTTTGCCGGAGTCAGCCCATTCACGGATAGTAATGTCCAATGGCAGGCTGCCCAATAGCTCCACGTTGTAATCGGCACACATCTTTTCACCACCACCCGCGCCAAAGATATGTTCCTCATGTCCGCAGTTAGTACAGATGTGTGTACTCATATTTTCCACAATGCCAACGATTTTCACACCGACCTTCTCAAACATCTTAAGTCCCTTGCGCGCATCCATCAGGGCAATATCTTGCGGCGTGGTGACAATCACCGCGCCCGTTACAGGCACACTTTGCGCCAATGACAACTGAATATCGCCTGTGCCTGGGGGCAAATCGACAATCAAATAATCCAAGTTATCCCAATGCGTTTGGCGCAATAATTGATCGAGTGCTTGCGTCACCATCGGGCCGCGCCAAATCATCGGCGAATCATTGTCCGCAATCATGTAACCAATCGACATCGATTGCAGATTATGGTTAATCATCGGCTCCATCGACTTACCATCTTTGGACACAGGCTGACCGCTGATGCCCAACATCGTGGGTTGCGAAGGGCCATAGATATCGGCATCCAATATACCAACGCGCGCGCCTTCGGCAGCCAATGCCAGAGCCAAGTTCACGGCAGTGGTGCTTTTTCCAACACCGCCTTTACCGCTCGCCACCGCAATGATATTTTTTACACCCTCAACCAATTTCACGCCACGCTGAACTGAGTGCGGCACAACTTTACTGGTGACGTTGATGCTTAATTTTCCGATGGCAGGCAACGTTGATTTGAGATGTGTTTCAACCAACTCACGAATCTCACTCCACACGCTTTGCGCGGGATAACCCAGCTGAATATCAAGCGACACATCCACTCCCGCAACCTTGACGTTCTTCACCGACTTGCCGCTGACGAAATCTTTTTTGCTGTTCGGGTCGATCAAACTACTCAACGCGCGCTGCACATCTGCTTCATTAAAACTCATAGCTAGCCTCTAAATAGGTGGGGAATCGCGGCGCGGATTGTAAACTAAATTACAACCACCAATAGGAGGATACGCCCAAGCTCGTATCTGCAAATCATTTCAAGTGGCCATCCGCTCTTCCGGTGATCGCATAATTTTTTTGTCATCACCAACAACAAACTTAAGGAAACGCTGATTAAGCCCCACCGTTCGTGGTGAGCTTGTCGAACCATGAATGGCGGGACTTATAATTCAACGAGTTAAATCATGCGCCCTTTGACAGGCTCAGGGCGAACAGACTTAATCAGCACTTCCTTAACAGCCAAGTTGCACGAATAGCTTCATTTTTTCAGGGCATTCTTTCGAGCCACTAAGGTAGTGCTAATGAAACGATGCTAATTTATTCCTTAAGATTCGTCATCAACAAAACTCTTTGAAATTTATTTTGCTTCGCTAATTGTCTGCTAATTGTTGCTCGCTAAAGTGCGCTTACTCAAATTTGATTGAGTGACACAACCCCCGGTGTCTAATTTAACTTAACTCTTAGGAGGCAACATGAAATTGACTATTAAATCTATCGTTTTGGCAGCATCATTGGCATTACCAACATTCTTTGCAGGTAATGCGTTTGCGCTTAATGCGCCATCAACCTGCGGTGGTACATGTACAGCCGCGTCAACTAATATTCACGGCTACACTGCTGGCATGACGGTAGATTGCTATAGCTGCCACGCTCGCCCTGCAACAACACCGGCTCCAGCACCAGCTCCCACACCTAAACCAACGACACCTCCTGTTGTGACTCCTCCTGCAACAACCCCACCTGCAACAGGCAGCGTGGCACCACGCCCAACTTCAAAAAGCTGTGGCGCTTGTGTAAAGGGTACTGCGCCGAGCAGCGTTTCTGCACATAAGAACGTGAACTCAACCATGACAGCATGCGCTGTATGTCACAGTGGTAGCTCAACCGGTGGCATGACTGGCGGAACAGGTGGTACGACTGGTGGCACTACAGGCGGTACAACTGGTGGCATGACTGGCGGCCATTCAGATGATCATCACAGCAAAACTGGGGGTCACTCTGATGACCACCACAGTGGCTCAACATCTGGCAAGCGTGGTCAAGGTTCACGCGCTGGTCATGACGACTAATCAGTAGCAGCAAGTCCCCTCTTGTCCCCACCTGAATACCGGTGGGGATTTTTTACGCCCTAATGATTAGCTAATTCTTCTTTGCTACTTTGTCATTGCTCGCATAAACTTGCGTTCACCAATACTTCTAGGAGGCGTGATGAAAAAATTTATCAAAGCGGTTGTTTTAGCATCCGCGTTGGCATTGCCAACATTCTTTGCCGGCAATGCATTTGCTATCCCCAGTTGTGGCACCAACTGTACTTCAGCATCCAAAAATCCACATGGATATATTGCTGCTACACCGGTCAATTGTTATTCATGTCACACAACGAGCAACACCGGCGGCGGTAATAGCGGCGGCACAACAGGTGGTACGCTGACCGTTAAGCCCACTTTTAAAAGCTGCGGTGCTTGCGCAATAGGTACTGCCCCTGCTGGCGTTGGCGCACATAAAAACGTGACAGCGGCTACCCTATGCTCTGTTTGCCATATCAGTGGCACGGCAGGTGGCGGCACTACAGGCGGCTCAACCGTTACTGTACATCCCACCACTCATAGCTGCGGTGCATGTGTAGCGGGCACAGCACCTGGCAGCGTATCGGCTCACAAGAACGTGAATAACGCCATGACTGCCTGCTCATTCTGTCATTCAGGCGGATCGACTGGCGGTACCGGCAGTGGCAATACTGGCGATCATCAGGATAATGGCCACGGCTCTCCTGGTGGAACGGCCGGGGATCACCACGACAACCATGATGGTTCGCCCGGCAATTCTGATTTCGGTCACAGCCACAAACACGACAAGAAGCAACACCGCGATCATCAAGACCGTAGCCGTGATGATTGAACAGTAAACCGCTCTCCCTCATCCCCATCGTTGATCGGTGGGGATTTTTTTGTTTTAAAGGGATTTTTATATGGCCAAGTCACATGCCTAAAACTTACTATATGATTGAAGTAATGCAATCCTGACTAAAAGGTGAATCCGCTTTGAATATCCTTAAAAAAATCATATCCCCTTTCATTTTTTTATTCAGCTTAATGCTGCTAACTATGAATTCCGCCCATGCCGAGCTGACTGTAATTGACCGCATTCAAATCAATCAGGCAGGTGATGAGGCAGAGATTCAAATTCGTTTTGTTCCGCGCGTACAATTTTTGCGACAAGTGATGCTAAAGAATGGTGATGTCCGGCTGTATTTCAACTTATTAGAGATCAATGCATCAGACAAAAAAATCGTTCAGCAAAGAAAAGATTCTCCCCCGTCGAACATTGTTCCGCACTTCACCGTCACTTATCCTGAAATCGACCAGTCACTCACCATTAGTTTTGGCAAAGAGCTGAGTAGTTACCATATCCGCCCGGGTAATGATGGTCGCAGCATCAGCTTTTTCATGCCGATCACTCACACCACTGGCGATATGACGAACAGCAAACCGGCTGCTGAAGTGACTCCCCCCACTGCGACGATTGAACCCAAGACAGCAACTAGCCAAACGCGAACAGCACAAGAAAAAGAGCTAACCGAAGCAGAAGCCAAGCAATTAATGGGTAATGCGATAGGCGCACAAAATAGTAATTTGCTTTCGGCGCAAGCAGCCATACTCAGAAAACTAGTGAGCTTGCCACCTAACTCCTATACCCAATCTGCGCTGCTGACACTTGCGGAACTGGATGAAAAACTCGGTGAGTTTGACAAGGCTCGTATTGACTACCTGACATACATGAAGCTATATCCGAATTCCAAAGAGTATGCACGAATGAGCGAAGGGGTATCACGCATGATCATGGCTGTTTATGCGACCAAAAAATCCGTACCTGAAACCATCGTTGCCGAAGACAAGATGATCACCTTTGGCGGATTCTCCCAATATTTTTACCGGGGATTGGGGCGTGTTGATTACACCATACCGATTGTGTATTCATCAAATATCACCCCCCAATCGCAGATACTGTCTTCTTTAGAACTCACCAGCATGAATCGCAGCTCCACTGCCGAGACACGCCTAGTGCTGCGCGACTCTTTTACCAAGAGTTTTTTACAAAACATCGGCAGCAATAATTTTTTAGATGCAGCTTATATTGAACAAGCATTGATAGACCAAAGTTATTTCTACGGACTGGGACGACAGACAGGCGCATCCGGCGGCGTACCCAGCCGTTTTGACGGGGCTTGGCTGGGCCATAATTTCAATGATGCGTGGCGCATCAATGGCACTGTGGGCCAGCCTTCACGCTATGCCGGTAGCCGAGAGGAAGCTAAAACATTTGCCGCGATCAACCTGACACTGACGCGCCAGCCGGGACAATGGAGTGGCAACACCTATCTGATCAGCCAGCGCGTGGGGAAATTTATTGACAAGCGGGTAGCCGGCGTAGAAGCACACTTCTATGATGTTAAAAGCAATCACACCGTGCTGCTTGAATACGACACACTGTTCAAGAAACTCAATCTGGGATCGTTTCAGGGCAACTGGATCACCGCAGAGGACGATAACTACACCCTGTTATTGGATCATCGCCGCTCGCCCGCCCTGCAAGCCACTAACGCCTTATTGCGCGTCCCTTACCCGCAAACAATCGCAGGCTTGGGCCTGACGGAAAACACCTTGCTGGCCAATGCACTGCTGGCCACGCCCATCACCAATCAAATCAGCGTGGGTATGACACGACCTTATTCATCACGACTAAAGTTTGGCGGGGATATCAAAGTTGCCAACACAACCAGTTACGAAGCATACAACTATCTTTTGACTGCCACGTCGACTTTACCCAGAGTCGGCTCAACCAGCATCAGCACACAACTGATCGGCAATAATTTAATTTTTGACAATGATCTGGGTGTTGCCAGTGCGAGTTACACCCATGCAAACACTTATCGCGCCAAGTCACTTTCGTTCAGCCAGGTGGCAACCTTGAAAAAAGATTGGCGACTGGATATGTCGTTGCAGCTTTATGCCGAAAACAACACGCTGGCGACCGTGGGAGATTTGACACGGATCAGCCCAACTTTCAAGGTAAATTACCAAATGAATCCGACGAAAAATTTTGAGTTCAGCGCGGGAGTGGAGCAATCACATACCATCAATCCCAATTTGGATAGCAAAGTACGACGCAAATTTTTTAACCTTGGATACCGCTGGGATTTCCAGTAATCACAGTATGCGCATCCTGCTCGTTGAAGATGATCCAATGATAGGCGCAGCACTCTGCGTGGCATTGCGTGATGCGGCTTATGCCGTGGATTGGGTGCAAGATGGCGAGGCTGCGATACGGGTGTTAAGCAATCAAGAACATCAAGCGGTGCTGCTGGATTTAGGTTTACCCAAACTGGATGGGTTAGCGGTGTTGAAAAAAATTCGCAGCAATGGCAGCACTTTGCCTGTGATTATTATGACCGCACGCGATGGAATCGAAGACCGTGTTAAAGGTTTGGATTTAGGCGCAGACGATTATTTGGTTAAGCCGTTTGACATGGATGAACTGCTCGCCAGATTGCGCGCCACCTTGCGCCGTCAAGGTGGGCAAGCAGCCGCGCTCCTCAGCAATGGCATTCTTAACTTGAACCCGGCCACCCGGGAAGCATCGCTGGGTGACAAAACTTGCCTACTCAGCGCACGTGAATTTTCACTATTACAAGCCTTGTTGATACGACCCGGCGCAATTCTCAATCGCACCCAACTGGAAGAAACCATCTACGGTTGGAATGAGGAAGTGGAAAGCAATGCGATTGACTTTTTGATCCATGGTTTGCGCAAAAAACTGGGCAGTGAAGCAATCAAGAATGTGCGTGGTGCGGGCTGGATGGTGGCAAAAAACTCATGAATAACTCGTTGCAAAAGCAACTGTTCGTCTGGCTCAGCATCGCAATTTTGAGTATCAGTCTGTTGGCCTCCGGCATTTCCTTTTGGCTGGCCTTTAGCGAAGCACAAGAATTTCAAGATGATGCCTTGCACCAAGCCGCCCTGCTGGTCGACACCTACCAGACGCCACTCGATGGCGATCATATTCTTGAGTCAGTCGATAGCGACCCCAAGCGTATCGTGGTACAGCCTGTCACCGCATCCCCTTCCGCATTGCCGCCACTACTCAAGTTGCCCGACAATTTATCCACCGGATACCACACGCTTGAAATAGAAGGCTTGCAATGGCGTGTGTACATTTTTGCGACCATTATCGGTCAGCACGTTGCCGTGGCCCAGGAAGCCAAGGTGCGCAAGGTGATGGCAAGGGATAGCGCGATGCTGACGTTATTACCATTATTGATTCTGATTCCCATCTTGATTTTTGTGGCAAGGCAAATCATTAAAGTGGAAATGGCATCTTTGCGCACCCTTGCCGAGTTTATCGACACACAAAATGAAGAACGCCTATCCGCATTACCAACAACAAAAGTTCCGACTGAAGTCGCACCCTTTATACATGCTATCAATCGGCTTTTGGAACGTATCAACCAGATAAATGCCTCACAACGCCGCTTCATTGCCGATGCCGCGCACGAATTGCGTTCGCCGCTCACGGCGCTATCACTGCAAGCACAAAACATCGAGCGCACAGGCTCATATAACATCAGTAAAGAACGCTTCATGCCGCTTAAAGAGGGGCTAGATAGATCGCGACATCTGCTCAATCAACTGCTCGATATGGTGCGACAGCAGGCCAGCGTCACCGCTCTGCTACCCATTGATTTGGGTGCAGTCGCACTCACGGTCATCGAAGAAATTATGCCGATTGCCGATGCCAAAAAAATCGACTTGGGACTAGCCAAACAGGCAGAAGTGCAAATCGATGCTGATGCTGCCGCCATGCAACTCATGCTGCGTAACGCAGTGGATAACGCGCTGCGTTACACCCCCGAACACGGCGAGGTCACGGTGCAAATACGCAGCAAAAATGGCGAAGCCATACTCGAAGTCATCGACAACGGCCCTGGTATTCCAGAAGAAGAGTTGGAGCGCGTGTTCGATGCTTTTTACCGCTTGCCCAACAACACCCAAGTCGGCAGCGGCTTAGGTCTCGCCATCGCGCGCGGCATCGCGGAACAGTTCAAAGGCAAAGTCACATTGCGTAATCGCACGAGCTGCACGGGACTGGTTTTCACTTATCGCCAACCCATCTCACAAGCCACGCTCTAATTGGTCTGTTTCTTCAGGCTGATCATTAACACACCAATCAACACCAACACCGACCCGCAGATTTGTATCAACGACAGTTGCTCACCCAAAAAAATGTACGCTAAATATATCGTCGAAACAGGTCCAATCGAACCAACCATCGCAGTATAGGAAGAGCCAATACGTTTCATCGCCGCTGCCAATAAAAATGCAGGTAACACGGTAGAAAATATCGCCATCGCCACACTCAATCCATACACGCGTGATGACAGTTTCAAATCTGCGAGGGTATGAGTAACTGCAAATTGCAATAAACATGCAGCACACGCCACGGTCATCACATACGCGGTAAAGCGCGTCGCGCCTATCTTGCCGATGATTTGCCCTGCTCCCACCAAATAGATTGCATAAGCTAACGCGCTGGCAAAAACCAATATAGAACCAAGTAGCGCATCGTGCTGCGACACATGCATGTCATGCAAGAATACCAAGGCGATGCCTGCATAACTGACGAACAATGCAAGTAATTCCGTGCGCCCTGCTCGACGTTTATAAAGCAACATCGTGATGATGACCACCATCGTTGGGTACAAAAATAAGATCAGTCTTTCCAGGCCTGCGCTGATGAATTGCAAGCCCATGAAATCCAAATAACTCGCCAAGTAATAACCAGTCAATCCTAGCGCGACCACCACCCACTTATCTTTGCTAGTGAGTGAGACGCTGCTTTTATTGGCGCTCGAATAAGCGGCAACGACTAGAAAAAATGGCACAGAAAAAGCCATGCGCAAGGCCAGCAAGGTAATCGCATCAACCCCTTCCACATAGGCCAACTTCACCATAATGGCTTTGGCCGAAAAGCCTATTGCCGCGATAAACGCGAACACTATGCCGTTAATTTTTTGTGATACGAAACTGCGTGGTACAACTGAAGACATGTGACACCCCTAAATGAGTAGCGGGTCTGAGGCAGAGACTAAGCAATCGCGGCAGACCCGCGCTTGCTGTTATAAAATTTAAATTAGATAGACAGAGACGCGGTTGTGAAGATGCACCACAGCCACAGTCGTTTGCTGAAAGGATTATTGCGTTGGATGGTGAAGCTATTGTTTTTCATAGTCGGTTCACTATACGAAAAATTTCTGCGCGTGTCGAATTAACTTCAAAAATCCTCGTCATTCCCGCGCAATGCCAAGATGCGGTCTTGCCAATAGCGCAGCCATCACGCCAACGATAGCCATCGCCCAAACGATAGTTGCGCCACTCGGCAAGTCAAACCAAGCCGACAGCAACAAGCCAATGGCGTAACCTGCCACGCCTATCACAAATGCATAGTAGTTGCGATTTTTACTAATACGATAGGTGGCGAGTGCGGGAACAATCAAGCTTGCAAATACTAAGTACACGCCGACCAGTTGCACCGAAGCCGTCACCGCCACAGCGAACAGCGCATAGAAGCCCAATGTACTGACTTTGAGTTTGCTCCATTGCCATAAGGCGAGTAAGGCCACCGTTAACACAGCGGTGCTGATGAGTTGATTGGTACTCACCCAAAGTATTTGTCCCACCAGTAAATCTTTGAGATGTTCACCCGCATGAACGTCGTGGCTCATCAACAAAATTCCCCCGCTGGCGGCGAGAACAAAGGTCAAGCCGATGCAGGCTTCTTTCACCTCGGCCAGTCGATACTCTATCCACGCTAGCAGTGCCGCCCCACACAGTGCGCTGATGGTGGCGATGAGCTGTACCAACAGCGGCTGGTCAGTTACACCTAATAACGCCGCAATGATGACACCTAGCCCCGCGATTTGCGCGACAGCAAGATCGGCAAAAATCACGCCGCGTTCCAAAACTTTCATGCCGAATGGAATGTGAGTTACGAGCACGAGTAAGCCAGCGATGAATGCGGGTAGAAGAATGCTGAGTTCGATGTTGTTCATTTCAACCCCGCCAGCAAACGTTGAATTGTGTCGTCAAACATCGAGAATAAATCGGTTGCCTGCGGTGTGCCACCGACCGTATAGGGCAGCATGACAGCAGGGACATGCGCGCGTTCCGCAATCCATTCAGAGGGTCGCCCATCCTGATAGGCTGCACGTAACACCATCTTAGCGGGGTGTTGTTTGAGTTCATTCAACACTTGTCCGAGATAAGCTGCGCTCGGTTCTAATCCGGGTTTAGGTTCCAGCTCGGCAACTTGTTTCAGTCCTAACCAATTATTCAAGTAAGGAAAGCCTTTGTGCTGGGCAATGATAGACACACCTTTTAGCGGTGCAGCCTGCTTTTCCCACTTCGCAATCGCGGTGTGCCACTGCTGATTAAAGGTGGCGAGTTGTTGCTGGTAATACGCGGTGTTGGCTGGGTCAAGCTGAGTCAGGCGTTTGCTGAGTGCTTCAGCAATGGGCAAAAAATTTCGCGCATCAGTCTGTATGTGCGGGTTGCCCATTGCATGCACGTCACCATCAGCACGATCCAATCGCGTCGGTACTTCCAACATGGATACAAAATGAGCCGCTTCAAAATAGCCATCACTGCCCGGTTGAATCGCACTATTAGCAGATTCGCGCAACACGACAGGCATCCAGCCAATTTCCAGTTCAGCGCCTGTACATACCAGTAATTTTGCACTGCGCGCTTTGGCAATCAAACTGGGGCGTGCCTGCACTTGATGCGGGTCTTGCAACGCACCCGTAGCGGTGTAAATGCTGACTTTGTCGCCCGCCAATTGTTGCGTGAGCGCTGCCCATTCTGGTTCGCAGGCGAACACGTTGAGTGAAGCTTGAACGTTGTTGTTTAGTAGTAACAGTAAAAATGTGTAGAGAATCTTCTTCATGATTTTTCCTTAATTTAGCGTTAACAATGTGGTCTTGCCCTTCCCCGCGTACCGAAAGCTTGCGGGTAAGGGGTAAAGGTGTTGGTGGCGTGTTGCTAATATTGGTGCGCACCGTGCGCCCCAAGACTCATGATGTATTGCACAAAGAATTGTTTGTCTGCCAATCCTTGCCGAGATTCATCTTGTGCAAGTTGCACACGCACGCGTGTAAATTCACTGGGGTTGTAGTCCACCATCAACGAAGTGCGCTTGGGTGTGTAACCATAGTTGCTGATGACGTTGGCAAGATTCATTGCGCCCACAGTGGCTGTACCAGAATCAAGTTGGTCATAGCGCAACCCCGCGTGCCAGTGCGGCATGAACTGCGCCACGCTTTGCAAATACCAGCCGCTTTGTGTCACGTCGAAGCTATCCGTGATATTCGTACCTGCGGTGTTATAAGTTAAATCACCCGTTTCTTTGCGCCGAAAATATTCGCCTTGCAATTTCACGTAGCGGTTGGCGGTGTTGCCATTGGGCGAGTATTTCCAGACAAAATCCAGCCCCGTGGTTTGGCTATCCCCGCTAAAACTATTTGTCACAAAGCCATTGTGAAAATCGGGTACAGCAGTGCTGACACGATCTACCGCGTGGGTTTGATGCAGCGACGCACCGGCACGCCAACTATGCTCGATGCCAATGTCGTCCCCAATATGTGCAAACAAAACGCCTGCACCTGAGCCATTTTTATTCTGCCTGTCCGTTCCCGGAAAACCACGCCCTCGACCCACTTCACCACCGACTTCGACAAACATATCGGTCGGTGCGAGCCACTTGAGTTGTAAACCGTCTTCACCAATTTGGTTATCCCATAGCACACGATAAACCAAAGGTTGATCGACGAAATCCCAAGCATGAGTATGCTGTTCGTTGAGATATCCCAAGCCAGAAAAATAGCGACCGAATTTAAGATTTAACCCATTGCCCAGCGCACTGGTTTGAACAAAGCCATTTTCCACTGAGATGCCACCAGCGGGGTCGAGTGAAAACGTGCCTACCCCGCGAAACTGCGGGTCAATGTTGGCAGATATACCCAGCTCCGATTCCTTTAGGCTGAAGCCTTGCGAGTAGCCACTATTGTTGGGTGACATGGCAAAGCCGGTAGCCGAAGCCTCGGCTTGCTGAAGCTGTCCATAAGTGCCGGACAGTATCAGTGAGATGGCTGGATTGAACGCCCCCTCACTAATAGCACCCGTGGCAGCCACTGGAGTTGAGTTAGATTGCTGGTTAACGCGTTGTTCTAGCAGCTGTACTTGATCGCGCAAGGTTTGCAGATCTGTGTCACTTGCAGCAGTAGCATTGAATGAATGCACTAATAGCGCGGCAATAGCCGCGCCAAAATAAATTTTATTGAACATTTTTTACTCCACAAAAGCAAACAAAAAGCCTCACGTAAATGCGAGGAAATTAGACTAAACTTTATGTGGAATAAGGTGGGGCGCGTGCCGCGAAGGCGGTGAAATGAGTGCGGTAAACAGCGTCAAAATAAATTACATGTAATGCTTCAATGTTTTCGCTGCTGTGGAAGCTAATTTGATTGCTGCCAATCGCACTGCCGATTTGCGCATAAACAGCACACAAGTCGCAATGTTTGTCATGCTGTAACGATTGATCCGAACTTTGATTTTGCTCTGAAAACGTGTGCGAAATGCCATGCGTCAAACTGCCCAACTGTGCGAACAGTAGCGCAAAAACAAGTAGGACTTTGGGCAGCATAGTGCGAAACATGGTGCGCACTCTAATCAAAAAATATGAAAGCAGCAATCTTGTGTCGAATTAAATTCGTTTACACCACTAACGGCGGTTCATCCATCAATGCAATCTGTTCGCGCAATTCCAAGATGCGATCTTGCCAATAGCGTTGGGTATTGAACCAAGGGAAGGCAGTGATAAATGCCGGGTCATCCCAACGTTGCGCTATCCACGCGGCGTAGTGAATCAAGCGCAGTGTGCGTAATGCTTCGACCAGATGTAATTCACGTGGGTTGAAATCATAAAAATCTTCATAACCCGCCAGCAAGTCACCAAGTTGGCGAGTCATATCGGCGGGCTCACCGGACAGCAGCATCCACAAATCCTGTATTGCTGGCCCCATGCGACTATCGTCAAAATCCACGAAATGCGGGCCCACATCTGTCCATAAAATATTGCCTACGTGTGCATCACCGTGGATGCGTAATGCGTTCACATCACCCGCACGGTCAAAGCATCGCCGCACACCATCCAGCGCCAGTTCAACCACGCCGCGATAGACTTCGACTAATTCAGCCGGAATAAAATCATGTGATAGCAAATATTGACTCGGTGCGACTCCGAAGTTTTGAATGTCCAACGTGGGGCGGTGTTGATAAATCTCTAACGCGCCAACTGCATGGATGCGCCCCATGAACCGCCCTATCCATTCCAAGGTGTCTCGGTTATCTAATTCGGGCGCACGCCCCCCTTGCTTTGCGAACACGGCAAAGCGAAATCCATTAAAACTATGCAGCGTAGAACCATTGATTTTCAGCGCAGGAACAACTGGGATTTCGCGTTCGACTAGCGTCGCAACAAAAGCATGCTCTTCCAAAATGGCTGCATCAGACCAGCGCGCACCCCGATAAAACTTAGCGATCAGCGGCGAGCCCTCATCCATGCCCACTTGATAGACACGATTTTCATAGCTGTTGAGTGGCAGCAAACGTCCATCGCCAAGCAAGCCAACGCAGGCTAAAGCATCGAGAACGGTATCAGGTGTAAGTTCAGAAAAACTTGGGATAGATGCAGTCGGAGTCAAAGTGATTTACGTACCAAAACCAGTACAGCTAATGCTGCCAACGCCAAATAGCACAGCAGCGACCATTCAGGGATATTCAGTGTAAGAAACGTCCAACCCTTTTCTGCGCATTCACCTGAGCCATGCATGAGTTTTTGCAACACATCGCCCATCGGCATAGTTTCCAACATATAGTCCAAGCCTGGACCGCAGGCGGGAACTTGGTCTTTGGGTAGATTTTGTATCCAGATATGTCGTGCAGCCACACCCACACCAGTCAACGACAACAATACGATGAGCGCAGCATAGATACGCTCACCCACCACCTTGGGACCATGCAAGGTTGCCAATGCGAAAACCACAAGAATCGCGACGAACACCACCCGTTGAACCATGCACAAAGGGCACGGGTCTTGATGTTTAACGTATTGCAAATACAAACCAAAACCCATCAAGCCACCGGCGAATAGAGCTCCGGATAAATACAGCCAGCGATTTGAAATATTTTGCAAAAATTTGAGCATAGCGTTTGAACCTCGTGGATCGGAAACCATATCAGGCCAGTGAAACTTTTTGCGCCTGTGAAATTTTATTGAACACAACAGGCGAGATGTTGGACTTGTTTTTATTGAAGCTATCGACCAATTGCTGAAGGGTAACGTCTTCCAGATAGTCCAGTATCTTCTCATTGAGTCCCATCCACAGGTCATGCGTGATGCACTGATGACCTTCGCGGCAATTGTGCATGCCATGACATTTGGTCGCATCCAATGGCTCATCCACCGCAAGCACCACTTCAGCGATAGAAATTTGATTACTGGGTCGCGCCAGATAATATCCACCGCTGGGTCCGCGCACACTTTCAACGATATTCTTTTTACGCAATTTGCCAAACAATTGTTCCAGATAAGAAAGCGAAATACCTTGCCGCTCACTGATCGTCGCCAGACTGACAGGCTGTTTCCCGCCACACATTGCCAAGTCCAGCATCGCAGTCACGGCAAAACGCCCTTTTGTAGTTAATCTCATGTTACCTCCCCATCAAATAGATATTTAATCAACGATTTCATTCAGATGATTCGGGTCGAATTTCTCAGCTGTAGCACGCTCTTCATCCACCGGCACACCCATTTTTTCTAATTGCGCCAATATAAAATCAATACGCTGATCGACAGTCATGCTATGCCCGATCAAACCATGCAACGCCTTGTTGACAGGGTCGTTATGATCATTGCCGATGCCATAGGCATTAAACCCTGCCCCGGTTTTATTCTCTTCATCCAATATCCGTGCAGGGATCCCCACTGCCGTTGCAGCCGCCGGCACGTCTTTGACAACCACCGCATTACAACCAATCTTCGCGCCCGCATTGACGGTAATCGGTCCGAGTATCTTCGCCCCCGCCCCGACCACTACGCCATTGGCTAACGTAGGATGGCGCTTGCCTTCCTTCCATGATGTGCCACCCAGTGTCACGCCGTGATACAGGGTTACATCATCGCCAATTTCAGCAGTCTCACCAATCACTACACCCATGCCGTGGTCGATAAAAAAACGCCGACCGATGGTTGCACCCGGATGAATTTCGATTCCCGTCAAACCCCGCGCAATGTGCGATAAAAAACGCGCCATCCATTTCAAATCAGCGTGCCATAGCTTGTTCGACAGGCGATGCAATATGCGCGCATGCAAACCCGGATAGCAGGTCAACACTTCAAACGTGCTGCGTGCTGCGGGATCACGGTCAAATACGCTGGCAATGTCTTCTCTAATGTTTTTGAACATGCTCTTGCTCTTGTTGATAGCGTGCCTTAAGGCGTGCATTGTACTCCACCGTTACACTCAGGATACCGCGCAGGATATTCAACTCATCCTGTTCCAACCTAGCTCTGGCATACAAACGGCGTAAACGTTGCATCATTCGAGCAGGATTTTGTGTGGTGAAGAAGCCAATCTCGAATAATGTCTTTTCCAAGTGACCGAAAAAACCTTCTATTTGTTCATGCCTGGCTGGCTGTATTTCAAGCTGTGATGGCGCAAAGCTTTGGGCGGCAACACTCAACTCATACGCCAATACTTGTACCGCTGCCGCCAAATTCAATGAAGAGTAATCGGGATTCGCAGGGATATTGACGAGCAGTTGAGACCGGCCGGTTTCTTCATTGGTCAACCCCGACATCTCCGTGCCAAACAACAACGCCACGGGTTGCGAAGCAGCTTGTTGCAACACCAAGGGCATCGCCTCGCGCGGTGTCTTGACCTCAATTGAAATATCACGCAATCGCGCCGTCATCCCCACTGTAAACACGACACCTTGCAAGGCTTCATCAACTGATGAACAAACCACTGCATTCTCAAGAATATCGTCTGCACCCGCCGACATCGCATGAGCTTGCGCATCAGGGAAATGGCGTGGGTTGATGAGATAGAGATGTTGCAATCCCATCGTCTTCATCGCCCGCGCCGCCGCGCCGATATTGCCCGGATGGGTGGTATGACTCAGTACAACTCTGATGTTATTTAAATGATTTTGTTTATTCAAAGCCCAATACCAACTAAAATACGCGCTGAAATTTTCTCAGCTCATTAAAACAAAGGTTCATATATGCATCCCATGCTCAACATTGCGGTGAAAGCCGCCATTCGCGCCGGTAAAATTATTCACCGCTCGACAGACAAAATCGATCACCTCACCGTGACCAAAAAATCGCATGCTGACTTCGTCAGCGAAGTGGATCGCGTCGCCGAACAAACCATCATACAAACCTTACTGGATGCCTATCCTGACCATGCGATTCTAGCAGAAGAGAGTGGTTCTCACGGCGAATCCGAGTTCCTCTGGATCATCGATCCGCTGGATGGCACCACCAATTTCTTACATGGTTTTCCGCAATTTTCAGTGTCTATCGCCTTGCAACACAAAGGTGTCATCACCCAAGCCGTGGTGTATGACCCGATCAGAAACGAACTATTCACTGCAACACGAGGTCGCGGTGCATTCCTCAACGACAAACGTTTGCGCGTCACCAAACGTATCCACCTTGCCGAAGCATTGATAGGCACGGGTTTCCCCTACAGCAACTTTGACCATATCGATGCCTACATGGGCATTTTGCGCGACATGATGCAGCAAACTTCCGGTCTGCGTCGTCCTGGATCTGCGGCATTAGACTTGGCATGGACGGCTGCGGGACGTTATGACGGCTTCTTTGAAACCGGCCTCAAACCGTGGGACATCGCCGCAGGCACGCTGCTCATCACCGAAGCAGGCGGCATGGTCAGTGACCTGAGTGGCAATGACGGCTTTATGAAAAGCTGCCACGTCTGCGCAGGCAATCCCGACATTCATCCGCAATTATTGAAAGTGATTGCGCCGCATTTGACGGACGGATTAAAAGGGAAGTAAATCGACCGCCCTTTATATGTTGAAATCTATCACTGGGAATGCACGGGTCGCATCACCCACGGGCACGCCAAATTTGTAGGTATTTTTACCCGCATTTTTGGCGGCATACATCGCTCTATCCGCCACGACGATTAACAACGCTTTGGTATCCGCGTCATTCGGGTAACGTGCGATGCCGATGCTCACACCGATCTTAACGATATGCCCATCCAGTTGAAACGGTTCATTGATGGATTCAATGAGTTTGTCGGCGATCGCCGCTACATTCTCGCACTCATGGGAGTCATTCAAAATAACAGTGAACTCGTCACCGCCGAGCCGGGCCAAAGTATCACTTTCGCGCACATTCAAATTCAACCGTTCCGCCACTTTCACCAATAACAAATCACCAAAATGATGCCCCAGTGTATCGTTAATAAGCTTGAAACCATCCAAGTCAAGGAACAATAATGCGATGCTGTATTGGTTGCGTTTTGCAGCAATGATGGCTTGATTCAGCCGATCAAAAAACAAACTGCGATTCGGCAGATTCGTCAGCGCGTCATAATGTGCCAGATGTTCAATGCGTTGCTGTGTAACCTTCTGCTCGCTGACATCGCGGATCATCGCGGTAAATAAATGGGTGGCACTGAGTTTCACTTCGGACAACATCACTTCCATCGGGAAGATCGTGCCGTCTTTGCGCATTCCCTGTAACTCAATGACCTTCCCCAAAGTATCTAATTCGCCCGTTTGCAAATAACGCACGAGAAAATCATCATGCCGCTCCCGATGCGACGGCGGAGATAGAATGGTCAGGACCTTGCCAATTGCCTCACCTTCGGCATAACCAAAAATACGCTGCGCGGCATTATTGAACGATTGAATTTTTCCCGAATCATCAACACTCACAATTCCCTCGGCGGCAGTTTCCAATATCTTGCGCAACCTATCGCTTTCCAAACCAAGTGCCTCCAACGCTCGCCGCAACGGTTGCACGGCAAAAAACCAAAAGAAAGGCACACAGGCTGAAGTCAGCAACGTGGCATCGGCGAGATTTTCTAGCCAATGTTGATCGTTTTTGTCTTGGATATAGTTGAACAGATACATGACGCACAACTCGACTGCAAAGACGAATATGAGCAAATACAGGAAAATTTTGAGGGGGTGCGGTTTGTCTATCATGGCTGAACGTCCTCCAAAAAATGCGGCACATCTTCTGAACAAACTTCGCTTTGCACTTCAAACCAATCGTGATAACTTCCAGACAACTAGTAATAATTTTCAGCCGCAATGAATAGCCCAGATACTACTCCAAAACACACGCCAATGATGCAGCAGTATCTGCGCATCAAGGCGGACCATCCCGACATGCTACTGTTCTATCGCATGGGCGATTTTTACGAATTGTTTCATGACGACGCGGTGCGTGCCGCCAAGCTGCTCGACATCACCCTGACGCATCGCGGCAATTCAAATGGGCAACCGATCAAGATGGCGGGCGTGCCGTATCACGCGGCCGAACAATATCTGGCGCGTTTGGTAAAGATGGGCGAGTCGATTGCCATCTGCGAACAGATCGGCGACCCCGCCACCAGCAAAGGCCCTGTCGAGCGCAAAGTGATGCGCATCGTCACGCCCGGCACGGTGACGGATTCTGCGTTGTTGGAAGAAAAACGCGACAACTTGCTGTTAGCTCTGCATCAGCGCAGCGGCAAGTTAGGCTTGGCATGGTTGAACCTCGCATCAGGGCAATTTTTCGTCTGTGAAACCGCCACCGACAATCTCGCTGCTGAACTTGAACGATTGCAGCCTTCCGAGATTTTGCACGCCGAAAACGCTGCCCTGCAAGCCAATATCCATGCGGCTTACAGAGCACTCCCTGAATGGCACTTCAGCCTCGACACCTGCCGTCGCACACTGTGCCAACAGTTCGCCACACTCGATCTTGCCGGATTCGGCTGCGATGATTTCACCATAGGCTTAGAAGCCGCAGGCGCATTGCTCGGCTACGCCAAGCTCACCCAAGGCCAAGCCATCAGCCACATCCGCAGCATGCAGGTGTATAGCGCAGACCAATATGTACGCATGGATGCCTCTACGAGACGCAACCTTGAAATCACCCAAACGCTGCGCGGTGAACCCGCGCCGACATTACTCTCACTACTCGACACCTGCGCTACTAATATGGGTAGTCGATTACTGGCGAATTGGCTGCATCATCCGCTGCGTGATCGACAGGTGTTGAGGGCTAGATTGGATGCGGTGGAGCAACTGCTGTCGCTTCCCTCTCCTATCGGGGGAGGGACTGAGGTAACCAATGACTTGGCTGGCGTTGTTGGGCAGCCTAGTCAGATGGCTAGTAGCTCTACCAGTGGGGGAGCAAGCGGCGAAATTCACGCAGAGCGTTCCCCCACCCTAACCCTCCCCCGTGGGGAGAGGGAACTATATCGTAGCGTCCACGACCACCTAAAACCCAGCGTCGATGTAGAACGCATCACTGCGCGCATCGCCCTGCGCTCTGCTCGCCCGCGCGATCTGTCGGGACTGCGCGACACGCTGCTTACCTTGCCGCAACTACATGCCGCATTGAACACGTGCGATTCTCTGTTGATTGCAGCATTAGCCGATGCACTCCGAACAACAGCTTCCTTTGAGACCCACCAACCCGTTCGTCCTGAGCTTGTCGAAGGATCGTCGCAACGCGACGTGCAAACCAGCGCGTCCCTTCACCCTTCGACACGCTCAGGGCGAACGGATGAAAATGAGCTAGTTTCAATTCTCCAGCGCACGCTAAAACCCGAACCCTCCTCCGTCCTCCGCGAAGGCTCCGTCATCGCCGATGGCTTCGATGCCGACCTCGATGAACTACGCGGCATCCAAACCAACTGTGGCGATTTCCTGCTCGCATTGGAGGCACGCGAACGCGCCCGCACTGGCATCACCACGCTGAAGGTGGAATACAACCGCGTGCATGGTTTTTACATCGAGGTGAGTGCGGCACAATCGGTGAAAGTACCGGACGATTACCGTCGCCGCCAGACGCTGAAGAACGCCGAGCGTTACATCACGCCTGAGCTGAAAGCCTTCGAGGATAAAGCCCTCTCCGCTAACGACCGGGCTCTGGCGCGCGAAAAATTTCTCTACGAACAATTGCTCAACCAGCTCGCACCGTTCATTCCGCAACTGCAACGCATCGCCGCCGCCATTGCCGAATTGGATGTACTCGCCACCTTCGCCGAACGTGCCGCCACATTGAATTTCAGCGCGCCACAGTTCAGCGACGACGCGCAGATCAACATAGTCAAAGGTCGCCATCCCGTGGTGGAAGCACAAGTGGACACCTTCACGCCGAACGACACCACGCTCAACGACGCACGACGCACGCTGCTCATCACCGGCCCCAACATGGGCGGTAAATCCACCTACATGCGCCAAGTCGCCATCATCGCGCTGCTCGCGCATGTCGGCTGCTTCGTCCCCGCGCAAGCGGCGGTGCTGGGTGAGATCGACCAGATTTTCACGCGCATTGGCGCATCGGACGACCTCGCCAGTGGACGTTCCACCTTCATGGTCGAGATGACCGAAGCCGCCAACATCCTGCACAACGCCACCGAAAAAAGTCTGGTGCTGGTGGACGAAATCGGGCGCGGTACGAGTACCTTCGACGGCCTCGCCCTCGCCTACGCCATCGCTCGCCACCTGCTGGAAAAAAACCGCAGCTACACCCTGTTCGCCACCCACTATTTCGAACTCACGCGGCTCAGTGAGGAATTCACCCAACTCGCCAACGTCCACCTCGCCGCCATCGAACACCAGCACAGCATCGTGTTCCTACACAGCGTCAACGAAGGTGCAGCCAGCCAGAGCTACGGCCTGCAAGTCGCCGCCCTCGCGGGCGTGCCCAACGACGTGATTCGTGCTGCCAAAAAACAACTGCTCAAACTGGAACAAAATAGCGCCGCACAAAATCCACAAGGGGATTTGTTCGACAAAAAACCTGTTGCGATTGAAGAGCCGGAAGAGCATCCGCTGCTGTCTTCGCTACGTGATTTGCAACCAGATGAGATGAGTCCGAAGGAAGCGCTGGAGAAAATTTATCAACTGAAAAAATTAATTTAGGATTTAATTTACGTTGCACATTACTTGACAGCAGCCCCCAAAATGAATACTATGAGTAGCATAATGCTAACACAAACAGATATATTTTCATTATGTCGCTCTGCACTTGGTTCTCCGAGCTACGAAGCAGAAGGGGTTGCAATTTTTAAGGGTGACTGTCTCGAAATGATGCGGGAACTACCCTCTGAAATTATTAACCTTACGATCACATCACCTCCCTATAACATCGGCAAAGAATACGAGCAAAAAATGTCTGTGGCTCAGTATGCAAATTGGTGCGAATCTTGGATTAAAGAGATTCATCGACTTGCAAAAAATGATGGTACATTTTGGTTAAATCTTGGCTATTTCGAAGTACCAGAGAAAGGTCGCGCCATCCCAATTTCATATTTGCTTTGGGATAAAGTGCCCTTTTATCTTATGCAGGAAATTGTCTGGAATTACGGTGCAGGTGTTGCTTGTAAAAGTATGTTTTCACCACGAAATGAAAAGTTTCTTTGGTATGTGAAGGATATGGTATCGCACTGCTTTAACCTAGACGAAGTGCGTGACCCAGATGTCAAATATCCAAACCAGAAAAAAAATGGCAAGCTGAAATGCAATCCTCTAGGAAAGAACCCTACCGATGTTTGGCAATTCCCGAAAGTTACCTCAGGCCGGGATAGAAGTTCTGATGAAAGAACCCCTCACCCTGCGCAATTTCCAATAGCTGTTATTGACCGAATTATTAAATGTAGTAGTAACGAAGGGGATGTAATACTTGACCCATTTATTGGCTCTGGTACGACTGCGGAAGCCGCTCTAAGAAATGGTCGCAAAGTAATTGGTTTTGAAATTAACTCAAATTATGTCGAAATTGCAAGCTATCGCATTGAGAATTATTTCCAAACGAAACGATTTATTACAACTCAAACAGAGCTAGCTCTTAGCATATAGTGTTCTAAACTTCCCTGCGTAAATATCCGTAGTCAATCTGGACTGCTGACCTGTTGCGGCACGTTGACCAATCCAATCAGCGTGGTCTAACCAGCCAAATCGAATCAGTGATATTTGTGGTGCGCAGCTCTCTGGTGTGAACTTTTCAAAATTGACCGCTAAGTAATAGCCAGATTTACTTTTTTTGTTCTTATGTGCATCTTGTGCATAGCTACGATTCCCAAAAATCTGATTGCGGTGAGAAGATGTTTTAAGCTCAATTGAGAAATTCTCATCCATTACACAAACGACATCTTTGTCTTCAGCTGCTTTCTCGCCTCTCCATTTTTTTGGATACCGAGCAGCAATCTCAAGAGGAATCAATTCATGAAGTAGCGCACCCATAATTTGAGGTTTTGGAAAAATATCTTTTCCTATTTTAAAGCCATGCGCCCCAATTGCAGATGTAAAAATAGAACTCCAAGCCTCAAGTACAACATCAACAATCTCTTTGGGTTTCAGAGGATGGAGTGAAATCAATTTGTCAGTAACAGTCACCCACTGATCAGGAGCAACATCTTGATACGGCGACTGCAATGTCATTAGTGAATTCCCTCAAGAAGCTTACTGGGTGTTATTTGCAGCGCACTTGCAATCTTAACAATATTCTCAAGGCTTATGTTTCTCTCGCCACGCTCTACTGAACCAATGTATGTTCGATGTAAGCCACTTGCTTCAGCAAGATCTTCCTGAGATAGCCCACGGACAATGCGAATCTCTCTAACTTGCTGCCCAAAAATTTCTTTTTTAGTTGCGCGTGACATGATTAAAGGATGCCTTTATGATGACAATGAATCTACAGACTATAAGTATCGACATAAAAATAACAGTCATCGGGGGTCAGCTTCGCATTTGATTACGCCTTAATATGCTCAGACGCGGAATTTTCAGACGTACTCAACTACCGAAAACTGAACACACCCACTTAAGCACAATCACTAAAAAATACTGTTCAGTTAAAAGACACACTATGCAAACCACCTGGCGACCCATCCTGCTCGAAGAAACCCGCAAACCTTATTTCACCGACTTGCTGCATTTCGTCGCGGAGCAGCGACAGCAGGTCACGGTGTTTCCACCGGATGCAGAGGTG
>JABFRF010000016.1 GCA_013141315.1 Gallionella sp.
GCTTGCTCAACATTGTGCTGATCTTTTTCAAAGGCAAACTCAGGGGCGTGTACGCCGATGATGACTAAACCTTGGTCACGATATTTTTCATTCCATGCTTTGAGGTAAGGCATCGTGCGCAAACAATTGATGCACGAGTAAGTCCAAAAATCCACCAGCACGATTTTGCCGCGCAATGATTCAATCGCCAGCGGTGGTGAATTCAGCCACTGCGTCGCACCCAATAACGAAGGGGCTATTCGGCCTATTTCTTTATTACTGGCTGCGGCTGGTTTGGCCAATTGTGAAATCAATTTCTGTTCGGTACGGGCAGTATTAAAAAATGAAAATTGCGCCAAGAATTTGGTATCCCAACCCAGTGCAATGACTACCACACCAACCACTACTGCAATACCCAAGCCGCGCCGCACCCATTCTTCCGCACCCAAGCTGCGCTTCATCATGCTGAACACGCGATCACCTGCCAGCAACGCCAAGCCCAGCGAAGTCGCCGCACCCGCAGCGAACACCAACAGTAAAATTGCGCTGTATAAATTTGCACCATGCAACGCTGCCCCCGCTAACACCAAACCTAAAATTGGTCCTGCACAGGGAGCCCATAAAAATCCCACGGCTACACCTAACAGTAACGAACCTTTAATGCTGGCCTGCTGATCGGCGCGTTGTTGCAAGCGTCCACCCAGTGCGACGAAAGGACGCATCAAGCGATCCGATAAGGCTGGAAATATCAGCGCAAGCCCCAGCAGCAATAGCAAGCCCATCGCTGCATAGCGTCCGTATTGATTCACTGCAATTAACCATGCACCACCCACTGCGGCAAAACTGGCAAGCACGGTGAAAGTGGCTGCCATGCCTAACAAGATTGGCAAGCCGGTACGGCGGAACGATTGCTCGGAGCGGGCGAAGACGAATGGCAAGACAGGCAAAACGCAAGGGCTAAAAATCGTCAGCATGCCACCCAAATACGCGAGAAAAAATATCAGCATGGCTATTTCGAGTACGAAATAAATCGCAACGCCACGGTATTCATGCAATATCGCAAGCCTGTTGGTTTAGGGCCATCATCGAACACGTGACCAAGGTGTGCGTCACACAAGTTGCATTGCACTTCGGTACGCTTCATGCCAAACATGCCATCCTCAATGTTGTGTAAATTATCTTCTGCAATCGGCTGCCAGAAACTCGGCCAGCCGGTACCCGAATCGTATTTCGTTTTGGCATCAAACAGTGCATTACCGCAACAGATGCAGCGATACAAACCCGGATCATGCCTGTCATAACCGGGCTGAGAAAATGCCCGCTCCGTGCCTTGCTGGCGAGTCACTTGATAGGCCAATGGCGAAAGCGATTTCTTCCACTCTGTATCTTTGCGCACCTTGTTTAAATTGACACGCCCCAGCATTTTTCCGTCATCTGAAAATTGTGTGATGGTCACTTTGTCGGGACTTATAATCCCCTTGGCATAAGTACGTGTTGCCAATGCAATGCTGATACCTGATAGCGTAAATATAAATTGTCTGCGTTTCATATTGTGATCCTCCTGTGCCTTAGTAGCGTGAGAGTGATTATCCTTACAGATAGTTTTGTCAGCACAAACAAAAAGGGCTTGCATCGCTGCAAGCCCTAGTATCCTCAAGCGAAAAAACTTACGCTGATTTGTTACCAAACAAACCCGACAGTGCCGAAGATGCCAACTTGGATAAATCAACGTTACCTTCTGGCACTTGACCATCAGGCGTTAATTTATCGACTACTTGCGGTAGCAAGTTGGACAATTGTCCCGCTATCTCACTCGTATTAAATCCAAATTTGGCGGCAATATCTTGTAGGCCAGAAGAGCTTAGTGCAGATTGAATTTGCTCAGCAGATACCGGTAAATTTTTTCCTGTACTCACCCAGGAAGCGACTTGCTCACCCAACCCGCCTTGCGTAAATTTTTCTACCAATCCTGACAAGCCGCCCACTTTAGGGTCATTCAGCATGCCCATTACAGAGCCCAATAAATCTCCTTGCGCACCATTTGCTCCACCCGCTTGGCCTTGAATTGCTCCTACTATCGTGTCGAATAGACCCATGATTTTTCTCCATTGTTAAAGTTAGTAAAACTGGCAAATTAAGTTTGCTCAAAAACTATTATTTGTTCGTCAGCAAAATCACAAACTTGCTGACCATCATACTCGAGAGCCTGCGAAAGTCATCTGGAATTTAGCTGTTATCTCTATCCAAAATTGCTTCTGCTTCTTGCAATGTGACTTCAAATGCTTCTGCTGGCAAGCCTGCACACCAGCTTTGCCACATGATACGCAGGGCACGCTCCATCGCGGCAGCAATCAAATCGGGACGACCCCTCGCGGATTGGGCCAAACGCTCGCGCAAGTTTCCGCGAATAGCCGATAACTCGGTCAGATGATGCATCCAAAATACGCCCTTTTTCACGAAGTCATTGGCATCGTGTGCAGCAAATGACTCCAGTCCAACATGCCCCAAAATTGATGCGCTCGCATAACCAGCCATGGTGTTCCCTGCCAAAGTCAAAGTGGGGACACCCATCCATAGTGCATGAAAAGTCGTTGTGCTACCTCCATATGGAAAGGTATCGAGACATATATCAACTTGATGATGCATACCCAAATAAGCTGCCATGCCACCGCGTTCTTTAAAAACCAATCTATCCCCGGCAATACCTTCCTGCGCAAACCATTCAATGAGTGACCGCTCTTCGCCTTGCGTTGAGATGGCTCCAAGCTGTAACTTCGCGTCGGGAACCGCGTGTAACAGCTTTGACCACAACGTTATGACTGAGCGACCAATTTTGTTGACCCGATTAAAGCTACCAAATGTCACATAACCGTTAGTTAATGCGGGTAACTTGTTGACCATTGGGGCATGTACACTGGGTAAAAAGACTGCGCTTGCAGGCAGGCGTACAATTTTTTCGATGAATAGACTGTCGAAGCGATTGTCGGGAAAAAAATAACGATCCGATTGATAGTAATCCATAGCCTGCAACCCAGTCGTGCATGGGTAGCCTATCCAGCTAACCTGTACAGGTGCAGGTTTACGAGCAAACACCAGCAGTCTGTTTTTAGAGGTATGCCCGGAAAGATCAATGAGTATATCGATATCATCTTTGCGAATCTTGTTTGCCAGCACTTCATCCGACCAGCTCTCTACAGCATTCCAATGCGAAGTAAATGAGCGCAGATGTTGGGTCGTTTCATCTTCGATTGAGTGGTTGTAATACACATGTAGCGACAACCGGGGTTGCTGTTTCAGTTTTTGTAATATTGGCTCAAAAAAATTTGCTACCGCATGATTGCGCAAATCGCCTGAAACAAAGCCAACTTGCAAGACTCGTTCTAAATCGCGGGTATTAGTATGGCGTGGCCAATCATTACGCAACGGGGCTTCAAACTGTTCTGCAAATCTGCAATGCTCCTTAAACAGCTCCCGTGGATCGACCGTTTCGCTGTGATTCAAATTGAACAATAGACTACTGAAAGCCTCTGCAAAATTTGGATAGATTCGCAAAGCGGCGCGGTAGCTAACTATGGCATCATCAATCTTGCCCATATCCGCTAACGCATTGCCAAGATTTTGATGGGCGCCCGCATAATCCGGCTTTATTTCAAGTGCACGACGACAGCTTGCAGCAGCGTTTTCAGGCTGTCCAAGATTTCGTAACACCTCTCCCAAATTGGTATAGGCTGCCGCAAAATCCGGTTTAAGGGCTACAGCACGACGATAGCTTGCTGCTGCATTATCAAGCAGCTTGAGGCTGGCTTGAGTAACTCCCAAGTTGTAATGCGCCTCCGCATCATTGGGTAGCAGCTTGGCGGCGTTTAATAAAACCGGCAGCGCTTCGTATCCTTTACCTTGCCGATGTAAACATATCCCTAATAATTTCCATGCAGGCGCTAGAGTCGGAAAATTTACAGTGAGCAAGCGCGCTTGGCTTGCAACTTCATCCAAGTGTCCTGCATTGAAAAGTGCCAGCAGCTGATTTAATTCAGTTACCGTAGGCATCTTAATCGCAGATTGCCCTTTCGCTTTATTCTTGGTCTCACAACAATGTTTATATTTCTTTCCGCTGCCACAGGGGCACGGGTCGTTTCGGCTGGGATTCATGTCGACTTTCAAAATAGCGATTCAACTACACGGCTAGGGTCAATTGTACAAAGTACCCGGGACATAAAGAACACTTAACGCGGTTGAATTTGCGGTCGCCACGCCGTTGATAAAAGCGCCCCGTGACTCGCGGCAGTGACTGCGTCGGCTAAAAAAGACTCGAATTCCCGCACGGCCAATTTATCTTCAAATAGATATTGGCTGGCCGCTTCCAGTGAGGCTGTGCGCAGTGCCTGTCGGCGAGCAGGGTCACGTCCTAACGCCAAAGCCAGCGGTGCGTAATCTTCCAGACGTTGCGCAACGGGTGCATCAGTGATTTGCATTTGTTGATAGGCAGCTGCAACATTTCGACCTCTGCCAAATGTGCCTGGCCAGGTGACCACGGGGGTACCGCACAGCATGGCATCGTAGAAGGTGTTGCCGCTGCCAAAATGTAGTGGGTCTAACAATACGTCCATGTGCGATAGCATCGCCATGAACCGCTCCCACTTCATGCGTGGCATGAATACGACCCGTTCCAATAATATCGGATAAGTCGTTGCCCAACGGGCTTTGAGTCGTGCCGTCCATTCCGGGTAGGTGCCTTCCGGCAATAAGATATG